>NZ_JBJPHS010000142.1:0-13368 GCF_052939495.1 Phormidesmis sp. 146-12
AACGCTGTGGTCACGCGGCATAGTATGTTTGCTCTAGGTTTATATTCGAGATAATAACCATTCTATCGAATATGGATAGTCTAAGACAAAGTAGAAGTACGTGGTAAAATTAAACTAGAAAAATTTGAAAATGCTTGATGTGTATAGAACCCATTTGACATTTCTTGTTGATATACAAGGCATGTAGGAGAGCCGTTTCAAGCAGATCCTGAATTTAGAAGGAAAATCATTGTTCCGGAACAATGAGGAACATAAAATCCCGAAAAATATCAGCTTTGAAACACATTAAAAGATCCCAAATAGGTTCTATAAGGTTGAAGTTTTTAAGGCGATGAATGTGAGGATTTTTTCACAATCTAGCTCTAAGATTTAGGCGATCATCCAAATCGTGGAATTGAGATCTCAAGTTTTCATCCTGTTTTTCGGAGTCACCATGCCCTCGCCTTTTCCTGGAATGGACCCGTATCTTGAATATGCTGCCTTCTGGTCTTCGTTCCACACCCGTTTCATGGTGGCGATTGCTGACGCGATCGCGCCCCAACTGGGAACGCAGTACTACGTTGAAGTGGAGTCTCGCACGTATCAAACCGATGACCAGGACGATGAGATTTTGATTGGGATTCCCGATGCAATTGTGTTTGCGGAACGAGGCGAAGCAAAATCAGCGTCTGCAATCGAGCAAGAAACAGGTCGTGTTGCCACTCAAATCCAACCGGAAAAAGTGTCGCTGCCGATGCCGATCGAACTCTATCAGCGTTATCTCGAAGTGCGCGAGATGGGCACCGATGAAGTAATTACGATCGTTGAATTGCTCTCTCCGACAAACAAGCGAGCGAAAGATGGGCGATCAGACTATGAAAAGAAACGCCGATTGATTTTGGCGAGCCAAACGCATTTGGTGGAATTGGACTTATTGCGGGGCGCGAAGCCAATGGCAATGCATGGCGCGCGATCTGATGCCACTTATCGGATTTTGATTAGCCGCAGCGAGCAACGCCCGATCGCCGATCTCTATGCGGTGATGCTTGATCAACCGCTGCCAGACATTCCGATTCCTCTAAAGCCGGGTGAACCAGAACCCGTTTTGCCATTGCAAGCTGTTTTCAATCAGCTTTATGAGCGTGCCCGCTATGCGACTCGAATTGATTATCGCCAACCGCTCCCCCCTCCGAAGTTGTCCGAAGCACAGCAACAATGGATGGATACGGTGTTAGCCCCGCTCCGGAGGTAATCGTGGCAAAGGCAATTCCTTTGAAGTGCCAAAAGTGTGCGATGCTCGATGCGGCGCAAGCGCAAGCGTTGCATGGGGTTGAGGGTGATGGCTGCTGGAATCCGAAGGTTTGCTACAGTCGGCGATCGTATGCCCGTCATCGCGATCGTAAAAACCAGCAGCGCAATCGTTCTCGGCAAGAATCGGTGCTGAAAACGCTGGAAGTCGAAACGCCAGAATTTGCTTATCTCTACTATGCGGTGTTGGTCGTGTATCGGGCAGCAGGGGGTGATACTCCGGTTCATGCGATTTCGGCGCAAGTCTGGCAGGGACAGCAACAAGTGGCGATCGTTGAACCGATTCACTGTGTCGGCATGGTTCCCAGTCAAGTTCATCTCTATGTTCGTAAGTTACTCGCATTGTTAGATGAGGAATACGGAATTCGTAAGTTTGCCAGTTTAGAGCGTATTGATCCGCAGCAATGCCCGATGCGTCCCTGTTTACATCATCCGTTGGGGGTGGCATGAGACAGCTCCAATTGCCGCTATGGAAGGTATTGCAGGAAGCCGCTCAGTCGCCAGAGACGGCAGAGTTGGATCAATTGTGGCAGGAGGTGGAAGCGTCGATCGTCGATTTGGAATGCGCGGGACAGTTGCAGGTGGCGGGTGAAGCGATCTCGCAGATTACAGCGGTGTTTGAAGCGCGGTCTCAGCGAGCATTTGAAGAAATTCTGGCAACCGCAAGCCAGGACGGCCCGATCATGAGTGAAGCGGCATTTGACCAGTATGTGCGGCAAACGATGCAGATCGAGTTTGATGACTACATTGAACCATTTGACAGTTTGCCGCGCAAACCGATCTCGATCGATGAGAACGAGTCGCAGTCAATTGTGGCAGAAGTGGAGCCAATGCGATTGATTGAGGCATTGCAGGAAGTGATGCAGGTGGTTGATCCGGAAGTGGCTTACGAACAAGCTTTGGCACTGGCACACGCTGAAGATGTCTCCGAGTGGGGAGCCGCGATTCAAGCTTGGCTCAGTCAACGTGATCAAGCCGTCCCATTGTTGAGACTTCAGCGATCGCTCAAGATGCCGTTGGTGCAAGTGTGGTTAGCGCTGTTATTGAATGGATTTGCGATCGAGCAGCGCGGGGAGTTTTATGACCTCGATCAGGTTTGGATTCTTCAGTCAAGCAGTCGGTTTGAAACGAGATGAAGACGTTGCACAAGGGTAAGCGGTGGCTTTCATCAGATTGTAAAAGTTGCACTTCAAGGAGTAAGGATGCCTATCTGGTTGATCCACAAATCGAGTTTTGTCAGTCAACCAAGGTGAATTTTTCTCGAATATGGATTAACCTAAGGCATCCAGATTGAGCGCCATCTAGCCATGTCTACCAAGCGTTCCTCTCAATCTAAGCGCGATCGCTCTGCTTCGCCCCGCGTCCGAGGCGTAATTCTCACTGTCAAAGGATGGCAAAAGTTACAGTTTGCGATGCAAGCAGCAGAAGTGGAACAGAATTGGGGACAACACTTCACTCGCGAACAATTGAGCGAGCGCACTGGATTATCGCTGCAAACAATTTCTCGCATCTTAAAGCGAACAGAAGCGGTTGATCGTTTGTCGATCGAGTATTTCCTGCGAGCGTTTGAACTACAACTGGCGCAAGGTGATTGTGCCCCTCCAGGTTCTCCATTTGAGGATTTAGCTCGACACGGGGAATTTGATGGGGGTGAGGCTCGTGCTTCTTGGAATGCTGCCTGTGATGTTTCAGCATTTTTTGGGCGCGAGGCAGAATTGGCACACCTGCGAGAGATGGTTTTGGATGAACACTGCCGATCGATTGCTTTGTTGGGCATTGGTGGCATGGGGAAGAGTGCGCTCTCGGTGAAGTTGGCACAGGACGTTCAATCTGAGTTTGAGGCGGTGATTTGGCGATCGCTTTCTAATGCACCCCCATTAGAAGCACTGTTAAACAGCATTCTGTCGTTTCTATTGCGATCGCAGAACAAAGAGACATTGGTTCCTACAGAGCTAGATGAGCAATTTACAACGTTAATCGATTGCCTGCAACAACAGCGGTGTTTACTGATTCTCGATAATACTGAAACGTTATTGAGTAGTGGAAATCCGGTGGGGCAATATCGTTCGGGATACGAAGTTTACGGGCAACTGTTGCGGTTGATTGGGGAAACGGCGCATCAAAGCTGTTTGCTCTTGACCAGTCGAGAAAAGCCTGGAGAAATTGCTCTGCTAGAGGGAGAAAAATTGGCGGTACGATCGCTGCAACTTCAAGGACTGTCCCCTTTAGAAGGACGATTGCTATTTGAGGCGAAGGGGAACTTCATCGGAACTGATCCAGAGTGGAGCCAACTGATTGAGCATTATCGAGGGAATCCACTTGCGCTGAAGTTGGTTGCAGCGATGACTCAGGAGTTTCTCAATGGCGATATCACAGAAGTTTTGAGCTATATTGAGCAAGGCAAAGCGGTGTTTAGTGATATTCGTGATTTGCTGGCGCGCCAGTTCGATCGCTTATCTACTGCTGAACAGGAAGTGATCCTGTGGCTGGCAATTAATCGAGAGCCTGTGCCTGTTGCTCGGCTGAGTGAGGATATTTTGACCGCAAAGACACAGCGATCGCTGCCCGATGCCATTCAATCGTTGCTCCGGCGATCGATGATTGAGCAAGGTTCGGCGGGGTTCAGTTTGCAGCCTGTTGTCATGGAGTATGTAACGGAACGGTTGATTGAGCAAGTTGGAGCAGAAATCATAGGCTCAAACATTGCAAGGGATGCTCGACTGCGAACTCATGCGTTGATGAAAGCTCAATCGATCGACTTTATTCGTGAAACGCAAATTCGGCTAATTGTGCAACCGCTCCTTGAGGATTTGTTGGCTCAACTGGGAGGTCAGCCGCACGTAGAGCAACGATTTCGGGAATTGTTAGCAGAACACCGATCGACGAAGCAAATCGGTTACTTAGCAGGGAATTTGCTGAATCTGTTAGTGTCGTTGAAAACAGATTTGCAGCATTGGGATTTCTCAAATTTAGCGTTGTGGCAAGCGGATTTGCGACGAGTGAACCTTGCAGGAGCCGATTTCCAGCATTCAGACTTAGCGAAATCCGCGTTTGCTGAAACCTTGAGTGGAGTATTAGCGATCGCGCTTAGCCCAGATGGAACCTTACTGGCAACCGGGGATGTGGATAATGTTATTCATATCTGGCGAGTTGCCGATTTTCAGCCCTTGTTGACGTTGCAAGGACATACAGGCTGGGTGTGGAGTGTGTGCTTTAGTTCAGATGGTCAGAGACTGGCAAGTGGAGCGACAGATGCAGGTGTGAGACTGTGGGACGTGCAAACGGGAGACTGTCTTCATGTGTTTCAAGGACATACCGATTGGGTGTGGAATGTGCAGTTTAGTCCTGATCAGCAAACGCTAGCGAGTAGCAGTACAGATGCTTTGAGGTTGTGGAATCTACAAACTAGACAATGTGAAGCAGTCATCGAAGATCCTGCGGGAACGGTTGCAGCAATTAGTTTTAGTCCTGATGGTCGGTTGCTTGCGAGCGGAAGTCAGGATGGTGCAGTGCGGTTGTGGGAGGTTTGCGGAGCGAATCGCGTTTGTATTGCAACATTGCAGGGACATTCTAAGCGAGTGCGATCGGTGTGTTTTAGTGCGGATGGATCGTTACTGGTGAGTGGGAGTGAGGATAGTTCAGTTTGCTTGTGGGATGTTCAGTCTCAGGCGTGTCTTCAAACCTTTCAAGGACATAAAAGCGGCGTGTGGTCAGTTGCATTTAGTCCAGATGGGCAAATGGTTGCGAGTAGTGCGGATGATTTTACAGTGCGATTGTGGGATGTACAATTGGGGCATTGTTTGCAGGTGTTACAGGGGCATGGTAGTTGGGTTCTGACAGTGCAGTTTAGTGATAGTCAGACGGTAATTAGTGGCAGTGTTGATTTTTCGGTGCGATTTTGGGATGTCCAGACAGGGCAGTGCTTGAATGTGTTGCAGGGGCATAAAAGCGGCGTGTTTGCGATTGAGTTTGCTCCTACTTCCATAGATTCAGAAAGATTGATTCTGGCAAGTGGTGGACTCGATGCGATCGTGCGATTGTGGGATGTGAAGCAAGGGGTTTGTGTGAAAACGCTACAAGGGCATACCAACTGGATTCGATCTGTCAGTTTTAATGCTGAGGGAACGGTTTTAGCGAGTGCAGGGTTCGATCGAGGAATTCGGCTCTGGAATATGGAAACTGGACAATGCTTGAAAGTGCTACAGGGACATACGAGCGGAATTCGTTCGGTGTGTTTTGGTCCCGATGGTCAGATGCTTGCAAGTGGTGGATTTGATTGGTCAGATGCTTGCAAGTGGTGGATTTGATTGTTCAGTTCGGGTGTGGAATGTGCAAACTGGACAGTGTTTTAAGATATTGCAAGGACATACGACTTGGGTTTTCTCAGTTACTTTTAGTTCAGATGGAAGATTGATTGCTAGTGGTAGTGACGATCGCACAGTTCGACTTTGGGATGCTCACACTGGGGACTGTCTAAAAGTATTGCAGGGACATACCAATGCAGTTTGGTCAGTCAGTTTTAACCCAAATGGCGATCGCTTGATCAGCGGTGGTTTTGATGGGTCATTTCGGGTGTGGGATGTGCAGACGGGTGAATGTTTGCAGGTGTTGCATGGCGGAGTGAATCGAATTCGATCGGTTCAGTTTAGTCCTAATGGACTAAAAATTGCGAGTTGCGGAGATGATTGCTTTGTTCGCGTATGGGATGTGCAAAGTGGTGAATGTTTGCAGGTGTTACAGGGACATACTCGCGAGGTTTGGGCTGTTACTTTTGATCCCAAAGGTGAAATTTTAGTGAGTTGCTGTCAAGATGAGACAATTAAACTTTGGGATATACAGACTGGGCAATGTGTTAAAACGCTCCAAGCAGAGCGCCTTTACGAGGGAATGAAAATTGCTGGAGTGACAGGATTAAACGAAGCTCAGAAGCTAGCACTCAAAACATTAGGCGCGATCGAAACTTAAGTTACTCTCTGGCTGGATTAACTTGTCTGGTCTTTTCTCGAACCGGATCATAGACTGTAATGCTGAGACACTTTACAGTCGATCACCATGCAACCTCGGCAAACTCTGACCGAAAAATTCTCAACCTTTGTGCGATTTGCCGACGATCGCTTTGATGGTTGGATTGTTGATCTATCGCTGCGTCGAAGTATAGAAAATTGCACTGATTATGATTCGGGAACTCGCGTCGATGAATTTTGGGCGCTTTATTGGTATCAACACTGGAAAATAGAACCTAGCTTGCTAGCAGTGGGGCACTTGTCAGCTTATTTACAGGAGACTTGCTACTGGACAGTTCAGAAAATTACGGTTCAATCAATCTCAACCTCTGATTGCTTTTCCGATTATTTTCAGATTGCGATCGCAACACTTCCTAAAATTCTCAACGGTTATTCTTCCCTACAAGGTGTAAGCCTTAAAACTTATAGTAGTGTGAGCTTTGGTAATACAATCCGGAATCGACTGCGCCAGCAACAAGACATGAATAGTCGGACGGATTGGGGATTGCTGCGAAAATTAAGCCAGAAACGATTACTAGAAGTGCTTCAGGCAAGTGGATTAGCAGAAAGTGCGATCGCAGCTTATCTGCTGGCATGGAAGTGTTTTAAAGCTTGCTGGGTTCCTGATGAGGATGCAACAACTCGCCAGCTTGCTCGACCGACATCTGCTGCATGGAAGGAGATTGCTGACCTCTATCAGCAACAGAGATCTTCTCAAAGTATTTCGACAACTCCTGAGCTATTGGAGCAATGGCTAAAGTTTTGTGCAACGGAGGTGAGGAAGTCGCTACGCCCAACGGTGACTTCTTTGAACATTGCTAAGTTTGAACCGGGATCAGCCGAACTTCAGGATGATTTAGTTGATCGAGACGGGGCAACACCACTAACAGATTTGATTACAGCAGAAGAAATTCAAGAACGGCAGCAGCAGCAAGCCCAACTCAATGCTGTGTTAACGAACGCTCTCGAATTGCTTGATCCCGAACTCCGCTCAGTACTGGTGTTTTATTATCAGCAAACGTTGACTCAAAAACAAATTGCAACGCAACTGAACCTTAAGCAGTCAACCATTTCTCGGCGATTAGGTGCAGCCAAAGAAAAACTCTTAACAACATTGGCTGAATGGAGCCGAGAAACGCTGCATACTTCTCTTACCTCGCCCGTAATCGGACAGATGACTTTTGCCCTCGAAGAGTGGTTACAAACTCACTATCAATCTGCCACCTCGTCCTAGAGGATCACCCCCGAATGACTCTGCTATCCACGCCAGAACCTTTGCTATTAGACATTTTGCCGGACATTCATACCCGCGTTTGGCAACAGAGCCGATCGCTACCTGTTCCCCGCGATCGCTGGGCTGTCTATCTCAATCTTGTTTGCTTTCAATCGACTTTTCAATGGCTCAAGGAGAAATATCAGCACCAAGCGATTAAAAATCTACAGTCTACTTGTTTCCCCAATATTTATGCGTTGGTCAATGGAAGTGCGATCGCGTTCAACAACTCTCGATTGATCCTAATTCCGACCGAGGCGATTGATCATCATGAATTCCGAGTGCCGCAGGAGTGGATCGACATTCCAAGTTGGGCAGGAGATTATTATTTAGCCGTGGAAGTAGATACGGACAAACAGCAGCTCCAAATTTGGGGCTACACAACTCACCAAATACTGAAATCGCGGGGGCAGTATGATGCAGACGATCGCACGTATTCTCTAGCAAGTAAGGACTTGCAGCAAAGTCTTTCGGTGCTTGGGGTGATGCTGCAAGTAGCAACTGAACCGACGCGAGCAGAAATTGATTTGCTACCCAAACTTCTGTCAACTCAATCAATCAATTTGATTCAGCGATTGAAATCGACCGCGCTGCCTCGATTAGCAATCCCGTTTATGCAGTGGGGCGCATTGATCGAACAGGAGAAATGTCTAGAAAAATTGTGTCAACGACAAGCCGCAACATTTAATTTAAGCAATTGGCTGCACCATTTATTTGAGATGGACTGGCAAGCGATCGAAGGTTTTCTAGAAGCAGAACTCACAACGGGTTTTAGACATGAAGATGAGACTGGGCAGGTGATTCAGCGAGTTAAGCCCATTGCCCTGAAGGAAGATTTAACCATTTTATTGCTGATCATCCTGACGGTTGAACCTGATGAACGGCGCAACATTCGAGTTCGGATTTTGCCAACGAATGAAGCTCTAAATCTGCCAGAGAATCTATCTTTGGTGTTGCGATCGATAACGGGGAATGAAATTCAGTCGGTGCAATCTCGAAGTCAAGATCAATCCATTCAACTCAAGCAGTTCAAATGTCCACCTCACGTCCAACTTCAACTTCAAATCGCGATCGATAACGTTACAGTCATTGAGAATTTTCTCACTTAGCTTTATGAGCCAACTGATTGTTCTGAACCTGGGTAAAGGAGATTGGCAGCAGGGCTGGATGACAGTCACGGCTCAATTTTGGGAGCCAGAAAACTCAACGCCGATGCAATTTACAGCGAGTTTGCCCCCTGCACCAGAACTAGAAAATCTCTACGTCCGTTGGCAAAGATTCTATGAGAATTTATCAGCGTGCAAAAACTGGCGACGATATCGAAACGATGATCCAATAGTCAATATTGAAGTCGATGAAGCAGATATTACTCATATTTCAGACTCCGAGTTCAATGAGTTGTGCCAGGAACTCCGCGATCGCATTAACACTTGGCTTTATGCCGATCAGTTTCGTCATATCGATCGTCAACTTCGCACTCGATTGACGCTATCCGATGAAATTCGCTTCGTTATTACTGCGGAGAATGAATCAGTTCTACAAATTCCGTGGTGTTTGTGGCATTTCTTCGAGGACTATCCAAAAGCAGAACTTGCCCTCAGTTTGGCAAACTACGCGCGATCGCTGAAAGCAACTTCTCCTGCTACAGGTCGGGTCAAAATTCTTGCAGTGATGGGTAGCCAACAAGGGATTGATATTACAACCGATCGAGAATTACTAGAACAGTTGCCCAATGTAGAACTCACGCTACTGATTCAACCGAATTGTCAAGTTTTGAATCAGCAGCTATGGGAACCGGGAATTGATGTCTTGTTCTTTGCGGGACATAGTTCTAGTCGGGGTCAAGGTCGTATTCAGATTAATCAAACAGAGAGCTTAACGCTTGATCAATTACGACATGGATTAAGACACGCGATCGCACAAGGCTTAAAGTTAGCAATCTTTAATTCTTGTGATGGTTTAGGGCTGGCATGGGATTTAGCTGATTTGCAAATTCCTCAAGTAATTGTGATGCGTGAACCTGTTCCCGATCAAGTTGCACAAGCCTTTCTCAAGGAGTTTCTCATTGCATTTTCGGGAGGACAATCCCTGTATCGATCAGTTCGAGAAGCGCGGGAACGGCTGCAAGCAATTGAGTCTGATTTTCCCTGTGCAAGTTGGTTGCCAGTTGTGTGTCAAAATCCGGCTGAAGTGCCTCCAACATGGCAAGACTGGATCAATCAAAACTCGAAAACACTAAAGATTTCACAACCTGCGATTCAAACACTCAAATCTAAAATCTCAAGAGTGTTGCTGAGTAGTTTTGCAGTCACAGCGCTTGTATTAGGAGTGCGATCGCTCGGTGTTTTACAATCCCTCGAACTCTGGACATTCGATCGGCTTTTGAGCCTTAGACCCAGTGAGCAACCAGATTCGCGCTTTCTGATTGTGACGATTAACGAGGCAGACATTCAAGCTCAAACCACAAAATATAGGCAAGGAACCTTGTCTGATCAAACATTGTTGCAATTGCTGAATGTTCCAGAGCAACATCAACCTCGTGCGATCGGGCTAGATATTTATCGGGATTTTCCAACTGCACCGAAATTTAGTGAACTTGCGGCGAGACTGCGGAAGAGCGATCGTATCATTGCACTTTGCAAAGGAAGAGACGCAAAATATGATCCTACAGGCATTGCACCGCCGCCTGAAGTACCAGAAACAAGGCTCGGTTTTAGTGACTTTTTAGAAGATCGAGACGGCATTCTACGTCGGCAGCTTTTATTTATGGATCACGATCCGATCTCACCTTGCAAGGCTCCCTATGCGTTTGGAACTCAATTAGCTTTGCGCTATTTGATCGCTAAAAATATCACGCCTCAGTTCACCTCAGAAGGAGATCTTCAACTCGGTTCAACCGTCTTCCATCGCTTGAAAAGCAGAACTGGAGGCTATCAGGGCATTGATGCTCAAGGGAATCAAATCTTGTTGAACTATCGCGCTGCTTCAACGCCTAGCGAGGTCGCCCCACAGATTACGCTCACAGATATTTTAACCAAGCAAATTGATCCAAATGCAATTCGCGATCGCATTATTCTCATTGGAGTCACAGCTTCTAGTACTGCGGATACTTGGGCAACTCCTTATGGAAGTGACGCTTTGAAACGAGTTCCAGGCGTGTTTATTCAAGCACAGATGGCAAGCCAAATCCTGAGTGCTGTCTTGGATCAACGTCCGCTGATCTGGGTTTGGTCAGGATGGATCGAAGGCGTGTGGATTTTAGGATGGGCGATCGCAGGTGGAGCAATTTTTTGGATTCAGCGATCGCAAATTCGACAGGCATTCATGACAGTGACAATGCTTGGAATGCTAACTGGAATTAGCTTTGTGGTGTTCGCTCAAGGAGGATGGATTCCATTGATACCTGCTGCGATCGCGGTTCTAGCAACAGGTGCGATCGTCATCTACTGGAACCGCGCATAAATCCGAATCTATGCCCGTAAGAAGGGCTAAACATTGAAAGATTAGAGGTGATTATGCTGAAATGGACATCGCTCTGTGTTCTGGTTGGAATGAGTCTAATCGTTGCTCCTCAAGTTGCTTCGACGCAAACAACTATCTTTAATACGCCTCCACCTCCATCAGGCACACCAGGGGGACGAGCGCAAGGCGGTGGTAGTCGAGGGGATTGTCAGAACTATACAGGTCTTACCGCCATTGTTCCCGTAGTCAGAGAAGCCGTTTGGGGGTTGACTGCGACAGCTCATCCGACCTTCTGGTTTTATGTACCTTACGAGTTAAAAACAAACACTCCGATCGAATTTGTTCTACAAGACCAAGCCGATAATTTTGTGTATCGTAACCGCTTTCAGCCTTCTAATACAAAAGCAGGGCTAATTCAGATTACCATTCCAAAATCTGCTCCTGGGTTAGTTGAGGGAAAGCTCTACGCTTGGACGTTATCTATTCAATGTGATCCGTCTCAGCCTTCTAATAGTGTCTATGTTCAAGGGAATATCCGACGAACTGCGATCGCGCCTGCCCTCGAAAAACAATTATCAGTAGCTACTCCTCTAGAGCAAGTTCGCCTCTACAGCGCCAGTGGAATTTGGTACGATGCGTTTAATCAAATTGCAGAACTACATCGCACTAATCCAGCCAATCCTCAAGTGAGAGAAACCTGGACGACATTATTACGGCAAACGAACTTAGAACCCATTACCACAAAGCCATTTACGCCATGCTGTACCGCCTCATATTAATCCTCACGCATATTCCTCAAACCTAGCCCGTAAGAGTTTGAGAATCACAACTGCCCCATTACTGAAGCCAGGAAGGAACCTGTAATGTACGCTTCCGCCTCTTCTACTAAAATGCACCGAAAAACTCGTGCTCAACAAGCTCAACAACCGAACAGACGCAATCGTGGCGTAGTTCTCACCGTTCACGGATGGGATAAGCTGCAAACTGCCAAAGCTGAAGTCGAATTTCAAGAAAATCATGGACAACGCCTGACACTTGAAGATCTCAGCGATCGCACTCGTCTAGCCATTCACACCGTCTCTAAACTGCTCGGACGCAAAGATCCCGTCGATAAACAGTCTTTACAGTATATTTTCCACGCTTTTGGCTTAGAACTTACATCTAGCGACTATACTCATCCCATTTCGCCCTTTGAAGCTTTAGCCGATCGACAACAGAATCTCTCTCAAGATTGGCGAGAAGCGATCGATGTTTCTGTCTTTTTTGGACGAGAGCAAGAACTACTAGAAGTGCGGCAGTGGATTCTAGAAGAACACTGTCGGCTAGTAGCTCTTTTGGGCATAGGGGGATGTGGCAAAAGTTCACTAGCAGTCAAACTAGCAATGCAGATTCAATCTGAGTTTGAAGTTGTGATTTGGCGATCGCTTGCGGGTGCACCTTCGATCGATGAGTTACTAGAAAGTATTTTGTCTTTCTTCAGCGGAGTTTGCAAAAAGAGTGTAGAAATTCCTGCTAGTTCAGAGGAGAAATTTTCTAGACTGATGGAATGCTTACAAACAACTCGCTGCCTGCTAATTTTGGACAATGCAGAAACGCTGTTGAGTAGTGGCGAACGAGTTGGTAAATGTCGAGAAGGCTATGAAGACTATCGCCGATTGATTCGAGCAGTAGGGGAAGTTCCACATCAAAGCTGTGTGATGTTGACCAGCCGGGAAAAATCAATTACGATCGCACTTCTAGAAGGCGAGAAATTTCCAGTCCGATCGCTCTTGCTCAAAGGTTTAAAGATGGAAGATGTGCGATCGCTGTTTCAACATAAGGGAACGTTCACAGGTTCCGATACTGATTGGCATCGCTTGACAGATTACTATGCTGGAAATCCACTCTCCTTAAAGCTTGTTGCAGCAGCAACACAAGAAATGTTCAACGGCGAGATTGCGGCGGCGCTGGAATATATCGAGCAAGGATTGTTAGTGTTTGAAGATGTCCATCACTTGCTCAATCAACAGTTCGATCGCTTATCTCATGTAGAACAATCCGTACTAACTTGGCTTGCAGATCATCAGAACACTGTCACACTAGCAGAACTGATTGCAGAGATTACAACTGTGGCTTCTAAATGCAAAGTCTTAGAGGCGATCAATTCTTTGATGCGTCGATCGCTGATTGAAAAGCATGGAGAACATTTTTCACTGCAACCTGTTGTACAGGAATCTATTATTGAGCGATTTTCTGAACGGGTTTGTTAACAAAAAGAGCTTTACCCTAGCGAGGTTTTTATGAATTTGACCTAAGTACAGGACAAAAAACTTAGAACCTGCAAGAAATCATTCATTTTCTGCT
>NZ_JBJPHS010000143.1:0-13336 GCF_052939495.1 Phormidesmis sp. 146-12
AATCCAATCTAAGGTCGCTCCACAATCGGGGCAAGCAATGGTTTGATTGAGACATTTAAGTTTCAAAAAAACGACTCCATCGACTTCATGACAACCATCGACGGCGACGTAGGGTAAGTGAAGGAGTGTATCCAGGTAGATGTCCATACCCCAACCTCGAAATGTACACTACTCTACAATTATCACACGAAGTCTAGGAGAGCCATGTCTTCAGACTGCAAATTACAGAGCCATTGAAGCACACACCTCAGAAAAATTGTTACTTCATCTTGGCTTTGAATCTGGTTGAGGGGTTGGTGGCGTTTTCTGCTCATTTCATCGCTTGCAATACGCTGCCTACAAACCACTTTAACGACTGCATCACTACAGTTCCAGCCGCCTAAAGACCGCCGCGGCGACCCATAATCTTTGCATCTACACCAGCAACTATTGCTCGTCCGTTGCATGGCGCTTGTTAACCTGGTTACTCTATTCGGTTGTTTATGCAGCTATTGCTCTCATCACTTCAAAGATTATTGGTTTTGTAATTTTCCTGAATCCAATCATTAAAAGAGCGAGAAAGTTCATCAGGACTAACAAGCTCACCATCAATATCCATAATCTCAAATGGAGCAGGATCAGTTAAAACATGAGTAACTGGCAAGAAATCTTCTTTGTAAGCTTGGTTCACTGAAATACAATCTACAGGATCCCCTTGCAAAGCAAACTCAACCCCCCTGCCTTGTCCATCTACATGAGAATAGAAATAATTCACAAAAGCCCAGGATTTATCGTTATTGATTCGTTTCTGGGTCGAGAGTTTAAATCCTGGAGAAGAACAGAGGCGTTGAACCACTTCTTCTTGATTACCGAAGGATGGTAGCTCTTGAATCGCTGTTTGCTTGTCTTTATTAGAAGAAGCCCGAAAAAGGAAATAATCAATACTCATCTCTCAAATGATCTCTTTCAGGATACAAATTAGCAATTGATACAAGTTTAAACTTAGAGACACCCTGCTGACTAATGGCACAGTTGTGCGGCAGCAGATCGACTTGAACGATAGACGAAATAACTCTTAACTGTCCGCTCCAACCGGGTTGTTATGGCGTGATCAACACGACTATTTCAACCAACGTTTCAAACTGTCCAATCTTCAACCACCAACCCTGTAACTTTGCCAAAATCTCGACGATTGCGAGTTAATAAAATCAATCCATGGGACAAAGCAATCGCTGCAATCCTGGCATCCATCTTTCCGGGTTGAATTCGCTGCGATTGTAGTTGAGCTAATGCCTTAGCTGAATCTGCGTCAAACGTGACGAGGGGTAATACCTTGAAGTCGAGAATGAGTCTTGTCATCATGGCATACCCTCTCACCATATCGTCCAAATTACGGGCGCGATTGATGTAGGTGTGGCTACCCAGCATTTGTTCGTGAAAGGTTACGGTTGAAATCGCAAAATCTGAGAGTGGGTAGTGAGCAATACGAGTCGAAAAGTTGGTGTAGTCCTGCCCTGCCTGTCGCTGAAGAATGCTCAGATGATCTGTATCTAGCAGATATTTCATGGCTCGTCTTGCGCTTCAAGGAGTGATTCGTCGCCTTGGCGAATGGCTCGACCGTAGGCAAGCACTTCCTCAAAAGCAGGCTCATCCTTGAAAGAGCCTGTAATTTGTTGCAGCCAATTGGGAGATGAGGAAGTCGGAACTTGTTTCTGCAACTCAGCGATCGCAGCTTCTACTGCCGCAAGTCGTTCTTCCAAAGAGGTGTTGGTTGACATTTGAAGTCTCTCCAAATCTGTTTCTGATGTTTGCAGGATAGCGAGTCAGAAGAGATTTGACAATCTTTCAGGCTGCCACACAGCTTAGTTAAAAATTGTCCTACAGGATGCTTCACTGTCACGTTGAGATTTCTTCCATGTCAAGACCGTCCGCGTAGATATCGAACTGTAATACTAGTTTTCTTTCTCCGATTCGCCGTAGAGTTTCAGGGAAGAAACCAAGACAGCGATTACATCGTTCCAACCATAATCCACAAAATAGATCAGCCTCGAATCTATCCGTCAATCTTTGCCAAATGTGCAAATCAGACGGCAAGCGATCGAGCAATGCATTGATCTGATCTTCAAGCTCGACATCAGCGCATTTTTCAACAGAAAGCCGCCATAAACCAGTTTTCTGAATACGATCGTACTTCTTACCCCGAAATATGTCCCCTTTCCGATACGCCGCAGTCGGAACGACTCCTAGTAGCTGAGTGATTTCATCCGGATCTAAATCTTTGCCAAAAAATCGTAACGTCACAGAACAAGCATCGACTGAGCCACCTGCGACCTAAACTAGTTGTCCAGCAGGCAGTTTAGGCGGCAATCGCAGCGGTGGCTCCAATGAATCATCCATCTCAAAAAGTGATCAGTGATAAACAATAGAGAGCTAAATTTGAAGTAATGTCCTCACAAGTATCTCAAGCGGCATAACGTTGCCCATCACCCGCCGCAGACTACCTCTGCATCATAACCGATTACATTGTGGCGGTCGGTGTGCATGGGCGTTGTTAGACAGATTTACGCCTTTAGCTGTTGGACTGTCTGATCTCATGCATTTTCTGCACCGAAGGGGTTAGTGTAGAAAATGCATGAGACGGCTTCTGGACAGCGACTTAAGCTGCTTGCTGGCGATTGTTAAAGCCATCTCCTCCAGCCGCAATACCACCATCAACCGAGAGGATCACCCCCGTTACCCAGCTTGCATTTGCCAAATATAGAACGGCATCGGCGATATCTTTGGGCGTGCCAACCCGACCCAGAGGATGCTGCCGACCTAAATAATCTAATGTTTCTTGGGTCAGTTCACCATGAAGTGATGTTGGTACAATCCCAGGCGCAATCGTGTTGATCCGAATCCTATCCTCGGCTAACTCAAAGGATAGGTTTTTCGCCATAGCTGTAATTGCGGCTTTCGCCATAATCGGCGCTGAAGAAGGAATTGACTGACTAGCGTGGAATGTGAGAATCGTCCCAATGTTGATAATTGCGCCGCCATCTCCTTGCACGCGCATTTGCTTGACGGCTTCCTGGGTGAGCGCAAAGGTTCCGCGAACATAGTTTAGATATTGATCTAATTCACCAATGCTATATTCAGTAAACGGTTTGACCGCAAAGATACCAGCATTATTAATCAGCACATTCACGCGGCCAAACTTGGAAACAGCTTCGTCAACTAGTTTTGGCGCAAATGTCGGATCGGTAATGTCACCTGCTACAAGATGGATGCGATCGGGGCGATCGAGTTTTTGAGCCGCCATTTCAAGTTTTGAGAATGTTCTCCCATTCAGTACCACATTCGCCTGATTGTGCAAAAATGCTTCAGCAATGGCATAGCCCAAACCAGTTGCAGCGCCCGTGATAATTACAGTCTGAGTTGTCATACTATCTACCTCCAATTTAGTTCCAAGATTTGACTGTCTAGATGACTTTTTTCATTAGGAAGTTAATCCTGGACAATATCCCATTTACAATAAAGTTTGCCGTGCTCGTCAGATAACCAGCGAGAGGTGAGCCTTACTTGTTGCCTTTTAATTCCAAGCTGATGCTCTTGTCTGCTGTTTGTAGTTTGGGTTTCGAGGGTTGCTTGTCTCATGACTTTTCTCCGCTGAATGCCTTGCCGAAATTCTTTCACAGGCACTCCAGCAACACCCCAGTCTTCAGTCGCAACTTCATCAATGACGACAAATGTTGTTGCGGGTGTCTTATTTAGAACACGCACCAAAAGTTCTGTTACACCTTTGATTAGTTCAGCTTTTTGCTGTGCTGTTGCTCCTTCGCGAGTAATTTTGATGTTTATGTAGGGCATGGTTTGACCTCCCGCTAATTCCGGCTTGTTGGCAATATTGCTGTGTCTGCATGGATCGTGTAGTGAAAGACTTTGGCAATAATTTTCCATTCGCCCTCAAGCTTAATGAGGGTGAGTAGATCAATAAAATCTTTGGCTAGCATGGAACAACGCATTCGGGCGATCGCGGTTACAGCCCCTGCGAACTCGATCGAATCGATCGAAAATGTATAGGGTTCACCGGAAGATTCTGGGGGAATTCGTTGCTCAACGATTGGGAAATAGGAATGCATATCAAGATGCAATAGTTCTCCGCTAGATGCAGTGAAGTATTGAGCACTGGCATGAAACACGGTTGCCAAAAGAGCTGCATCACAACGATATAAAGCGTCATAATATCGCTTGAGCAGATCAACGATCGCGAAATATTCAATGCCGTAAACCTGTTTATCCACCGCATAGACTTGTGCTTGATTCATAGTTCCTCCGCGCTTTGGGTGATCACAGCTTGAAGCGCATACTCTGACGATAACTCTTCACTCAAAGAAGATAAAGATCAATCTAGTTGAATAACTTTTCACCTATAGTGAATAATACGGATGGCGAGATGGATCATTGGGCAGGTAACTTTCTATGGACAAATTAATTGCTTTGAACGTCTTTAGACGAGTCGTTGAGTTGGAGAGTTTTAGCCGTGCAGCAGACGCTCTGAACTTATCAAATGCAGCCGTCAGTAAAAATGTCCAGGAACTGGAAAAAGAACTGGGAACCCAGTTGCTCCATCGGACAACCAGACGTTTGAACTTGACTGAAGCAGGACGACTCTATTTTCAGCGGGTTTGCTCTATTCTGGATGAACTGGAAAGTGTTGAAGAATTTGTTTCCGATCTCTCGGTCAAACCTCACGGACTGCTTCGCGTGACAGCACCAATGTCTCTGGGTTTAACCCATGTAGCAACAGCGATTTATCAATTTCAATCAATTTATCCAGATATGCAGATCGAACTCATCCTCAACGATCGCTATGTGGATCTCATTGAGGAGGGATTTGATGTGGGGATCAGAGGGGGCGGATTGGTCAACGATAATAGTCTGGTCACGCATCGAATCGGCGATATTCAACGAGTCGTTTGCGCATCACCGACATATCTGAAGCAGTATGGCGAACCCAAATCGCCGGAGGATCTGAAGAAGCACCATTGTGTGATTTACACGCTGGCGCGATCGCCCCATGAGTGGAGTTTTTGGCGAGGTCATGAAACAGTGTCAGTGCATGTTGATGGATCTTTAAAGGTGAACAATAGCCTTGCTGCGAGTCAAGCTGCTGTCGCGGGACTCGGTTTGATTTTTTTGCCAATGTTCACGGTCTTAGATGGATTGGAACGTGGGATGCTGAAAACTGTCTTGAACGAATGGTCTACGGAACCTTTGACCCTGTATGCGATTTACCCAAAACATCGCCAACACTCTGGAAAACTTCAAGTATTCATAGACTTCATGTCGGAGGCTCTTGCATCAATTGCTGCCAGACTTTAACCTTTAGCAAGCCAACAGAAATACCGAGATTTACGCATAGTAATAACTCAGCAAAAGCAGTGTATCAAGATCAATTCTTGACAACCGTACTATTACAAAATCAGAGGTCTAACGGTTAAAGTGAGCGGCGGCGAGTGACCTAGAACGTAGCGCGAAGACTCTCTACCGTCCGCTTCATCGACTTGTGTACGCCCAGCATGGGCGTGATCTAATGGGGTGAAAGTCCCCTGTGGTGGAACCAACGTCCAAATGAACCCAAAAGTTCCGAGTGACGATAACCACTAGTTTAAGGCAAGGGCGTTCCCGCGAGGGAAGGTCTGAAGGAAGCCAGCGACAAACCGACGAGCCGACGAACAGAAACGTCATAGAAGGCGCTCGTCCCCCGGATGAGTTGGCACAACACAACGAAATCCTTGGTTCAAGGGGCGCAGTAAATGACGCGGTTGCGGCGGGAGAGATCACGGTCTTATCTGAGGAGGTCTGTGCGGTTGCGGTTTGTTGACTATGGGAGTCTGACTGAGGTCTCGCGGGAAACGGCGAGGGAGCCACAGAACCCTAATGTCAGCAGAACAGCGCTCTTGGGAGTAATTTCAAGGGTTCACCGTACAGAAGTCAGCCGAAGCCATAGTAGTCCTAACAGACGAAGGGCTGAACATGAACGAACTAAGGAGGAGCCATGAACAACTCAGACGCATCGATGAACCCGGATGGGGGAGATCGCGTTTGGCGTGCTGACACAGAGCCAGCCTTAGACAACCTGATGGCGCGAATCTTAGAGCGCAACAATGTTCAAAGAGCCTGGGAACGGGTGAAGTCAAACAAAGGCGCACCCGGCAGTGACGGGATGAGCTTAGAAGACTTTCCTGCCTATGCTCGTGAACATTGGCAAGAGATTCGCCAATCCTTACACGATGGCAGCTACCAACCGCGTCCCGTGCGACGGGGGGTGATCCCGAAGCCGAGAGGCAAAGGAGAGCGAAAATTGGGGGTTCCTTGTGTCGTAGACCGAGTGATCCAACAAGCCATCTTGCAGGTACTTACGCCAATCTTTGACCCAGCGTTTTCTGAGTCAAGCTATGGCAGCCGACCTCACCGTTCGGCTCATGGAGCAATCCAACAGGTAGAAAACGATGGTCAAAGCTGGATATCGGATTGTGGTGGACTTAGATCTGGAGAAATTCTTTGATACAGTCAATCATGATGTTTTGATGTCCCGCGTGGCTCGAAAAGTTACTGATAAGGTGCTTTTGGGGTTAATTGGTCGTTACCTGCGAGCCGGGGTACTGGTCGGAAGTACCGTTGAACCGACCGAATGGGGAACACCCCAAGGGTCTCCACTTTCACCCTTGCTGTCCACTATTCTTCTAGATGATTTGGACAAGGAGCTAGAAGCGAGAGGGCATCGCTTTGTTCGCTATGTCGATGATCTAGTGATCCTAGTCAAAAGCAGACGAGCAGGGCGACGAGTGATGGCAAAAATCAGCCGTTACTTGACCCAAAAGCTGAAGCTCAAAGTGAATCGGGAAAAGAGTCGAGTGGTCAAGATTGAGGAGTTGAACTATCTCGGATTTACTTTCCGAGGCATTCGCATCTTCGCTTGTGATCAAGCTCTACAAGACTTCAAATATCGATTGCGGGGCTTAACCGCTCGCAGTTGGGGAGTCTCCATGTCAGAGCGATTCGAGCGCTTGAACCGATACTTGCGAGGGTGGATGAACTATTTCGGTATTTCCCAGCACTACACCCCCATCGAAGCGTTAGACGGTTGGTTGAGGCGGCGCCTTCGCATGTGCTACTGGAAACAGTGGCGCAGACCGAGAACGCGCATCGCTCATCTACTCAAGTTGGGAACCAGTAAGCGTCAGGCGATCTCGACGGGCATTAGTCGCAAAGGCTACTGGCGCTTGTCGAAGACCCTAGCAACGCAAACGGGAATGACGAATGAGTGGTTGGAACAACAGGGATTGTTATCGATTCGCAAGTTCTGGATGAAAGTCCAAGGTTATGCGTAAGCCATCTGTGATTGTCTGCGCGTCTTCATGAACCGCCCATTGCGGACCCGCATGATGGGTGGTGTGGGAGGGGAGGGTTAATTGCTCTCCTCGACCCGATTAGACCGTGCCTCACGAGTAACCTCTAATTTACGATCGACAAGGGTTCGATCTCAACAGAGCCGCCCTCAATAGTCTGAATTCGCAAATCGTAGCCGCGCAACAGTCGCATTCCAATCAGAGGAACTGTTTCCGACTCATTAATATAAATCTCGCGATATTGCCCATCCCAAATCACAAGCCCAATGTAGACCTCAAAAGTGCAAGAAATTCCATCGCCCAAGGTTGCGACATCCCACCCCTCCCAACTGAATCCCAAGGTCGAGATAATATCGGTTGGCAAGGTTAAAAAACCAGAAAATCCTGTATCAATTACGGCATCTACTAGCTGCGTTATCGCATTATTTTTGATCACAAGCGGCAACGTTGCCTCACAACTCTCATTCACACGCCCTCGCATCATTGCTTTGTTCTCAAGCTCCGTGCTCCAAAGTGATCCACTGCTGGATACCCAATGCGGACGAACCAGGTCTGAGGATCTGGTACTCGTGCTGAGAGTTGTTTCGAGGCTGCCAGCAGATCATCAGCGACCTCAAAAGCTCTGGTTTCGATGTCGATCGCTACGATTTTCCCGTGATTGCCTTCCTCAACCTGCTGGCGCACCTGAGACTCATAAATCTCATCACCACGTCGAGCAAATTCTTCTTTGCTGTAGCGGGGTTGTCGAACTGCCATTGGCTTGACCTCGTTGCAACTGTACCCCTCTATTTTAGCTTTATTGATGCGCTACGCTGTCGTTAACGCATCCTATGCGATCGCGATCCTGAACTATTGATTTCTTGAACATTGATTTCTTGAATATAGTAGAAACGCTCCCTTTTCGTCCCTTCCTTCTTTTTCAAATGTCATGCCAATTTTCTTTGCCACCTTGACCGAAGCGATGTTTTCTCGATCAATTAAACAGATCAAGCGCGACAATTGCAGGTGTTCAAAGCCATAGTCAACGATCGCCTGAGCCACCTCTGTTCCCAATCCCTGTCCCCAGTACTCTTTGCCCAGCAGGTAAGCCACTTCAACTTCTAAGCGCTCATCAATCGTCCACGGTAGTAAGCCACACCGCCCGATAAATTGATTGGTTTCTGTATGGATGGTCGCCCAAAGTCCCAATTCGGGATGATGTGGATGTCCATTCAGAAACCATTCGAGTTCTTCTTGCGTTTCGTCATAGGTCAAGGTGCCTTCGGGGAAATACTGTCGCACTTCTGGATCGCTGTAAAGCTTGAATAGTGCGTCAAGGTCACTTCGTACTAAGTGTCTTAGAATCAGCCTCTTAGTCTCCAGAATTTTCATGGATTACCCCTTTGCTATTTCTCGCTAGAATGGGCGACTAACGGTCGTGTTCAGCAGCAGCAGACAATTCAAGCGACACCTAGATCTCCAAACTGTCCGCTGCAACACGGTTGTTAGACCGCACTCACGCATAAACCGAAGCAATGTGAATAGATTAACCATCTACACAGCACAAACCATAATCACAAATTCTTCTTCACTACCGATTTTGACAAATTTCTCTACCTGCTCAAATCCTAACTGCTCCCACACTCGTTGTGCCCGCTTGTTGAACTCCGCTATAGTTACCCGCAATTGCTGTGCCCTATATTGGTTCGCTCCGTACCTCACCACGGCTTGAGCATACTGCTTTCCATGTCCTCGACCGACTAAATCTGGTCGTATTCCCATACCGATGTCAAGGGCTTCGCTACTGTACTCTCCACCCGGTACTTGACCATCTGATCCGAAAGAGCAATAGCCTTCGAGTTCTCCTTGCAGATTCAAAATCGCATAAAAGGCGTTTTTCGAGTCAATCAGATAGTGCAAGTCCTCTTGGATGGTGTCGGTATCAAAATTGTAGTAGTCATATGGGGAAGTGTAGCGCCAGTTAAGGATCGCCAATGCGTGTTCCTTCTCAAGTTGTCGAAATCTAAATCTCACCTCAACTTTCCTTAAAGATGTTTGTTAATTGAAACATTCCTCCTTGCAGCATTGCGGTTGTTAGACCGCAGATTGGTCAAACGAATCTGTAGGCGTACCCTGGTGGAATACCATTTGCCAACCTGATGAATCTAACCGCCAAATCGACGATCGGTTCGTATGACGGAACAACTCTCCTGATGGATTCACATAAGCATCTCGATAGGTGAGTAACGCGATCGAGTCTGAGAGCTTGTTCACGGCAAAGTCTTGAGCGTGAATCTGCGGTGGCTCTGGATCATTGGGCAATGACATTAGTTCATAATCGCGCGTGTATGTTGCTCCTGATCGACCAAACTCTTTGAAATCAGGAGCAAGCAACTGTGCCAAGCGCTCTCGATTCCTACGGCACTCAGGTTGATGAAGTTCGCACTCCAGTTCGCGCAGCGCGGCTAACAGTGATAGGTTTTCCATCAGATTACTCCATGACTTTGGGTGAAGGGTTGCTCCATTTCATCGGTGTTCCCCATATTCCATGCTTGAAAAAGCGATCGCCGCTTTGGATAAACCCGACTTTCTGGTAAAAGCCAACTGCTTCTTCTGCGGCGTTAACAGTAACTTCATCCAAATCATAGCTGCATCGGGTGAAAAGTTCTCGACCAATTCCTTGTCCAGAAAATTCTCTCCGGACAAACAGCAATGACAAATGATTACCTCTCTTAAAGGCAATAAAACCAACAACGATTTCATTCCACGTTGCAACTAGCGTTTTCTCATCACTCAAGATTCTGTCTCTTAATTCCTCTGGATGACAGACCTGTAGCCATTCGGCAACACTTTCTGGTGTGCCATCTGTGAGTTCCCATAGAACCGCAGAAGCCCACATACAACCACTGATTTGATGCTCGTCTCCAATCTGCGGGAGTCTGTAGGCAATTGTGTTCATAGTTGTATGTAAATAACCTCTCGGCACCAATCTGAGAGGAGTAATGGTTGAGTTGCTCTCCTGAAGACTAAAGCGGAGCAGCCTAACGTTGCCCATCACCCGCCGCAGATCACTTTTGTATCATAACCGATCGACTTTCGACGGTCAGTGTGCATGGGCGTTGTTAGACCGTGCCTCACCGATAACTGACCACTAGAGCTTATACCAAACTATTGTGAAGCTGCATAGAACTCAAGAAGCTGAAAGCATTGCTATGCAAAGGTTTTTCCAATTATTCTGTGCAGCTTCATACAAAATTGATATTAGCCTATTGTTGTCGGTATTAGTTCCGTTGGGTGAAACTAATGTTTAGATTTAGGATAGAGCCAACCTGCAAATAGTTTCGTCATGCGTGGCATCGCAATATAGGTCATGATGGCAACCATGAGCAGCGTCACTATAAAGGTTCGCAAGAATGGTGGAAGCGGATTGATCAGCGGCACAATCAGAAGGTTAATCAGGCTGATCAAAACATAAATGGTTATGCCTGATATCACCATCATTTTGTGGCGGGGTGGTGGCGGTACTCCCGGCTGTTGGGGCAGGGTAAACCAGGTTTCTAATCCAGTGAAAATCGAGACTTGACTAGAGCTAACCGTGAGGTGATTGGCTCGCTTCAGTAGTTTTTGGCGAATGGCAGAAGTTTCCCACTGCTTAAGATGGCTGATGCGATCGAACTTGAACACAATTCGATATTCGGGATTAGCGTGATCAATCGGGCGAAAGACATTCACCCCCAAATGACCTTCAAAACTTTTTGCTGCTTCACACAGGTCAGCTAAAACGACTTCAAATGCCGCTTCACAGCCCGGTTTCACCCGTTGCAAAATATCAACGGTCGCGGGCGGATCATGATTCGGATTCTCAACATTGCTCATAGCAGAAATACGATTTGAGATCGCTAAGTTAATGAATATCCTGCAATACCAACGTCTAATTTCACCACTTTAGCGGGTTCAAGTCCGGTGGGTAGCGGAAAGGACATCCCCCCATTGGTAACGACATAGATGCTTGTGCGATCGCTTTCACCCCGCCCAAAGGCAAGTGCTGTACTTCCAGACATTCCCTGTTCAGCTTGGGCGATGATAGTCATGTGACGACTAGGTGTGATTTTGACCACACTATTGTAGATATGAGTTGTGCCATACACATTACCATCTTGGTCAAAGGCAAAGTCATCCAGATTGACTGGTTGCAGGAAAATCTCTGGTTCACCAGGCTGACCATCCAGTGAAATCGGGATTCTAACAAGCTGCATCTTTTCGGTATTCGACGCATAAAGGGAATTTCCATAAATCTTTAATCCATTCACAGCCGGAAATTCATTGTCGGAAGAACTGCGAGCTAAATCAGAATGTTCTAGCCAAACCCTGACCGTTTTCTCGGCGATATTAAGTTCCCAAATGCAGCCTCGATAAGAATCTGCAATCAGGTAGCGATCTTCCGCAAGGGGAGTTAGCCCATTCAAAAATATGGCATCTGGCAGCGTGACCAACACTGCTGTTGTCCCTTGAGGAGAAATAGTAAACACGGTCGAAATATTCTGCTTATCCCACGCACTTAGTAACAAGTTGCCATCAGACGTAAAAGCTAGCCCTGTGGCTTTGCCAGTGATGGTTGCATGAAGAATTGGGATACCATCTGTTCCGATCCGAAACACCTTGCCATCTAAGTGACTGGTAAAAAATAGCGTACCATCCGCACTAACACTGATACTTTCCAAAAATGTATTGATAGGGAAATCAGCGATTTGGCGTGCCGGAACAAGATCAACAGATGACTCTGCAAAGATTGATGGTAATCCAGGTGGGATGGACATTAAAACTCTCCTTCTATCAAATTTGTCGCAGACTGAATCTACCACGTTATTTTTCTAAAGCACTGTCTTTCCCAGAACCTAGATTTTCGGTCTAACTTATTTTTAGAGAGAAACTTTCCGCAGATCATCCTAAATTGGGTGAATAGGCTGACAAGTTCTGCACATCGCTCAGAATCGGGTGGATCGCAGAAACTTTCTGTATGTTAGTTAGATCCGTTTGGGTAGTTAGGCGAAAAACTTCAACATATCTTACACTCAAAAATACTGTCCCTTTGGTACTTCAGACACTTGTGCTGTGAAAGGAACAATCGCTCTCTTCACCCCAAATCTCCCGCAGCCAAACCCACAAAGTTACTCGCTCCCAAAAAAATTCAGTCTTCCAAAAAGTCAAAAATCTGTGTAGAACACTTCGCAGATGGATAAAGCGCCCCGAAGCCTGATGGATCAGATCAGAACTCCGAGGACTTCCGTCTAAAGTTAAAACACCTAACTTCAGAGGCGTATATGATTGTACACCGTCAGCTTTGCGATGGGATCTTGAAAGGCTGGAATCAAGATCCTGCATACATTCCATATCTTGCGGGAACGTTTGAGCCGTCAGCGTTCCCATCCTCTTTGCACTAAACAGAGAGGACAAAACAACATGGCCGTTAGGAGACACCTTCCTGACTCGGTTTCGTTTAGCTTTGAGTTGCAATGCTCATTAGTGAGACGTTACCAAGTCACCGTTACGTTGGATTTGCAAGACCGTTTGATTTTTGTACCCTCTGGCATTCTCTCGGATGTCAGGAATTGTATTGAAGAGTTTGTTGAACAATTGAGTGAAGTTGCCTCAAATCAACTGGCGTATCTCAAATGGGATGGCACGAGCGATTTGACCACTGAATATCAAGTGATTCGCGTGTTAGCGGGCTATCAAATTCAACGGTCTTTAATGAAGTTCGATATTGTCATGGGGGCTGGTTCACTCATACATTTGGAGGAATTGCACGACAAAAAGACGATTCAACTTTAGACAGTCGATCGCTCACCCAGTTCGCATTTCACAACATAAAAGATTTCACGTAAGAGGGATGACTTGAAGCTGATCTTTTCATCCCTTCTTATTGTTTCTGCCGTGTACACACACGTCGATCGATCTGTCATTGCTGAGAGCCTTCGCCCCCT
>NZ_JBJPHS010000144.1:0-13314 GCF_052939495.1 Phormidesmis sp. 146-12
AAAATAAAACAAAAATAGTCAGGTGATGACGGGCACTATAGGGCTGCCATTTGAGCGCAAAGCAGAATAATAAAAAGGCTCCAATCACTGACCCAAGGTAGATGGCTAAACGCTGCTGCTTTCTAAGATGAGTAGAGAAAAGGAAGAGGGCGATCGTAAACCCAATTAACAAAAAATGGTAGGGATTTCCAGCCGTATCTTCATTAAAAGACGGAGCCGAAACGCCAAATCTTCGAGTCGGGACGGTAATTCTAGGATCACTTGGATCAAATCCCAAAAACTTGTGAATAATAGTAATTGCACCATTCACTTTGCCATTAATCAAGCCAATCTGTGTACCAATATGAATTGCCAGGTTTCTGATAACATTTGAAACAAAAGATTGAACGCTATAAACCTCCATTTTGTATTCTCTAGCCATCTCAGGCGGGCCGCCACTAATCGGAGAGCCAAATAACTCGTAGGTTCTAAGATAGTGACCTAAATTGACTGCCAAAACAAGAAGCCCGATCGCTGCCAGCGGTTTCCAGACTTGCCAACGTTTCTCTCGAATACAGAGGTAACTAAACCACAGCATTAATGGAAAAGCAAAGAAATAGGCAGAGGTTTTTGTAAACAAAGCAAGACTCAAACTTGCGGCGATCGCTGCCGTATTTCTAGGTTTGATTCCCTCAGTCGAAGCAACAACAAAATAAGCTAGACAAACAATCCAGAAGCAGACAATATAATCATTTTGAGTGCTAGATCCTTGCAAAATTCCCATTGGAATTGTCAGGGAAAAAACTACTGCAAAAATTTGACCTCGCAGGTCGGCTCCCAGTCTTTGAGCAATTAGTGAAACTCCGATCGCACTGCCCACCATGCTCGCCCATTGCAGCAAATTCATCCAGCGATCGCTCTGACCCAAAATTAGTAGATGAGTAAAGACAAAGCTATTGAATGGGGGGTGATATAGCTGTGGCGTGTAAAAAGTAGGATAGTTTGAAACTGTTTGATTTTGCACCCAATGCGCCGCACGAGCGAGGTGATAAGTCATGGAGTCCCAATTATTTGGAGGGGCGGCGATCGCGGTTACTCCTATTACGATGGCAATTAACGCGACACCACTCAGCAAAAAAAATAGCAGGTTTGATAACTTTGATTTAACCCCTTGTGAGGAGTCAGAAGCTAATCGATCTTTCTGAAATAAGACCTCTTCTTGACGTTTGAAAATTTGAAGATAGAGTAGACCTAAGCCAAAATTTATCAGCGCCCAAAAACCAGTAATCCAGGAAAATTTGATTAAACTAAAAAGACTGAGAAGCTCTGTTGAAAATGCGATCGCCAAGCTCCACGTCATCGCACTATATAAGATAGAAAGTCGCTAATTTGTAATCAGTCTCTGAAAGATTAAGTATAAAAAAATGAAAGCAAGTAGAGGCAATAAAGCAAGCATAATTTTTGATGGAGAGAGTTAGGTTTAGCTAAAAACCGGAGGTAAAAAAGGTGAGGGAATGATCCCTGCAAATAACTCGAAGAGGTCACTAGATTGTCTACGACCCACACTAATATTCCCTGACTTCAAACATATACACCTGCGTTCAAAAAAATCCCGATTTTCTGTAGATAACTCTATTTCGCATACCTTCGACCACCTTCTTTTGCTCACTTAACCTCTAGAGAAACTGTTGAAATCGCTGAATTAATGTCTTTTGGCAGGAGTGAACCGGTCGGATCGCGATCGCTACTCATCGCGAAACAGTCAGCGTAATGGCTGATAACTTGAGCCAGCAACGATTTTCTTGAATTTACACTCCTCAAAGTTTTATAAAAAGCCTTCTAACATTCGTATAAACCCTGAGATTCATCCTGGAGAGAGAGGTAAAGAGCGTATTAGCTAGATGAACCCCTGAAGACAGGAAGACGATGTTAGAACTCATACCCTCTTTACTAGCGGCACAAACTTTTAAACAATCGATCGCCGATGAGGTTCAGGCCGATCAGACAGAAGTTGTCGCAGAGAAAGCAACGATCGCTTCGAGTGCCCCCCAAGGAATAGCGCCTCCTTCTAGCATTGCTCCCCCAGAAACCCTGCCCGTCGCAAGACTATCAACACCCCAACCCATTGCTGCCACCCCGGTTTCACCTAACGTTCCGCTTCGAGAAATTACATTTAGTCGATCTGCTAAACCCGATATTCAAACTACCCCCCAGGCGAACGCTAACCAGCCGATCGTCGAAACTACTACAAAACTTTCTCAGCCTCCCAAACCCATTCCGTCAGTCGTCGTCGAATCAAAACAAGCCGCCGAACCGCAACCGTCACAGCTAGTTCAATCCAATCGTCAATCAACCGGGAATGCGATCGCTAACAGTCCGTCAGTAGAAGTCAAAATAGAAAGTGCAACCCAACTCCTTGAGCAACCATCAAACAATTCATCTGCTGATTTAGCACAACCAACAACACAAGCTGATCAGAAGAATGAACCTCAGCAAGAATCGAAAAATACAACAAGCGAAACAGTCGATCGACCAGAAAACACGCCTTCAGTTGAAGTGCCAACCGCGACAGCACCCGACGTAAAGACACCCACCCGGCTTGATCGTCCAGTTGTTTCTGATCGAGTTCGAGAGCGCCAAAGAGTTTTAGAAAAGCGACTGGCAGAAATTGTGTCCAAATCCCAAAAAGAGGCACAGCTTCGCGAAAGTGTGGTGACCGGAGTTTACGAAGCTGCATCTCAGGGCAACTTTAAGCAAGCCCGCCAGTCTCTAAAAAACGCAAAAATTCCGGCGACGGTGCAGGCAGAAGTCACCAAAACCATTCGTTCTCTAGAAGTCAACAGCCGTAAAGTCGGAGTTGCCCAGGCCACTGAGCCGATTAGAACTGCCCTCAAACAGCGTCAGATGGAGCAACGCCAACAAAAGTTACTGCGATCGATTCCCAGTCTGCCCCCCCTACCGGGTCAAAATGTGGTCGTTAGCAGTTCTCCTGTCTACCCGTCTAGAGCCGTCAATCCGCTGCCCATCCAGAGTTTGACCCAGACGACTTCTGCGAGCAGCGATCCCGATTACAGCGTAACCAGTCCGCCTAACCTACGGGCGTTTAACCGTGATTTGACCCTTCCAGAAACGCTGGGCAAAGAACAGATGCTTTATCCTTTACCCACGCCTGCACCTGTAACCTCCAAATATGGGTGGCGTGTGCATCCGGTGCGGGGCGATCGGCGCTTTCACGCAGGCGTTGATCTCGGTGCCCCTCAAGGAACGCCCGTCCTCGCTACCAAATCTGGGAAGGTCAAGGTTGCAGATAATATGGGTGGCTATGGACTAGCGATCGTGCTCGAACCTGACAAAGGCAAGCAAGACATTCTCTACGCGCACCTTTCGGGGATGTTTGTGCGTCCGGGTGAAGTCGTGAAAGTGGGAACGGTGATCGGACGAGTCGGCAGCACAGGATTGTCAACCGGGCCGCACCTGCACTACGAAACGAGAAAAATGACTGCTTCGGGTTGGGTGACGACTGATCCGGGCCCGCAGTTACAGGTGGCCAAAGTGCAGTTAGAGCAGGCGTTAGCAAGTGCGCGGGCAAACTCAAAGCCGAGAGGATGAGGGACAAAGGAGTCTGGACTTTAGACTTTGAACCCTGGACAGAAGCGGTATTTAAAGTCATCGGGCTTTGCCGCTTTTGTCTTGCTGATTTATCGTGAATTTTAGGAAAGACTTCGTTGCCCATTATTAATCCGAAAACGCTCCCAAAATCCTTCTCGATAGAGGACTTTGAAGCCAAAAAATTGTTAATGATATAGCAATCCCAAATCACTCGTGAAATGCAGCATTGAAAGTTGGAGGATTTATTTGAGCAGAGAGACTTCCTAGATTTCAAGAGACATTCCCCAGTTTCAAAGTCCCCCAGAATGGGGGATTTAGGGGGCGAAGCGGACTGGAACGGAGCGACAAAAATCTGTTCATAACTCATTTAGGATTGCTATAGATACTGTTTTGGTTTGTTAAATTCACAGTTTTTAAGGCATTTTTTGAATGGTCAAAAAGTGATTAGATTTATTCTTCATCGTTCTCATACCTGGTCGCTGAGATTGGCGATCGACTGATTGACCCACTGAGAAAATTGCTCCTTTTGGGCGATCGAAATGTCAACCATTGCTTTTTGGCATACCTCGATCGCGACAGGAGGTAGCGTATTACTCAAGTCTCTGCCTGCATCAGTGAGCCAAATCCGCCAGATGCGGCGATCGTGGGCATCGCGTTCTCGACGAATCAGGTCACGTTCTGCCATGCGATCCAGCACTCCCGTCAACGTACCTCCGACTTGCTGAAGTTTTTCACCGAGGCTAGAAGTGGCTAGTCCGTCTTCTTGCCACAAACAGCACAGCACCACCCAATGAAACGGAGTCAGCCCAAAGCAATCGAGCTTTTCTTGAAAGTGACGCAGCAGCAATTGAGACAGTAGCTTGACCCGATAGCCCAGGTTGTAAGGCGCTAAAATTTCTTGCCAACCCCGACGAGATTGATCCGCAGCGGGGGCGGAACTGAGGTTAGCAATCATACGATCGAGCAAATCAGACAAAACTTCTCGATCAGCGTAATCAATTCCTTGAAGGGCCTGTTCTCTCAACTCGACTCCGATCGGGGGCAAAATATCCTGAAGTTGTTGCCCAGCTTGAGTGAGCCAAATCCGCCAGATGCGGCGATCGTGGGCATCGCGTTCTCGACGAATCAGGTCACGTTCTGCCATGCGATCCAGCACTCCCGTCAACGTACCCCCAACTTGCTGAAGGCGATCGCTGATATGAGAAGTGGCTAATCCGTCTTCTTCCCACAGACAGCACAGCACCACCCAATGAAAGGGCGTTAACCCAAAGTGATCGAGCCGTTCTTGAAACTTGCGCCCTAATAGTTGTGAGAGCAGTTTTATCCGGTACCCGATGCCATGAGGGGCCAAAATACGTTGAGAGTCGCTGCATTGCGGGTTATTTGAAGGGGTCGTGGGCTGCCCAACTTCTGAAGAAACCATAAATTGTTAAATACTTAGTATGCTTAATAATAAATTATTTCATTTAATGCTAATGCATTCTTCTGACAAGTAGATGAGAAGTTTTTAGGAAAGCACAAACTTGGGAGACGTGAGCCAGAAGAGTTGGCAGTTGGCGATCGCCGTTTCAGACAAAGGAACCGTTAGCCCGATCGCGCCTGCCTTTTTTAGGAGAATTTTGCCTCGCGGTTCGCCCCAGATTAACACTTCTGCCCAAGTGCTGAGTGCGGGTTCGTGACCGACTAGAGCCAGCGATTTATCAACATCTTTCCAGCCTTCTAGCCAATCGAGCCAGATTTGAAGGTCGCCCCCCGGAGCCAGATAGACAGCCTCTTCTAACTGTTTCCCCAAGCCTGCATCTTTGAGAATGTCAGCCGTTTGCTTGGCCCGCACGAGGGGGCTGGTCAGGATTAAATCAAAGTGAATGTCAAATTCGTGCAGCCGTTTGGCGACCTGACGAGTTTTCCGTCTTCCTTCGTCGGTGAGGGGCCGTTGGGTGTCGTCTTCATAGTCACCGTGCTGTCCGGCGAGTCCGTGACGAATCAGGTAAAGATTAAAGGTAGACATGGGGAGTGTTGAGTTCAGCAAGTTTAGAGAAGATACTAATCCTCTAAGTTAACGCGACAGACGCAGCAAGGATACTAGACGTTAGACCAAAGATGAAGCGTCTACCCAGTCTAAAGTCTAAAGTCCTGAAACTCAGAACTCGCCCTCAATTTGGCTAGTTGACTCCTTTGGGATAGTTTTGCTCTGGGTTGACCAATCTCAGCAATTTTTGTTTGACTTGAGCATCGTAGACGCTCCACTTCATTTTGGCGTAGTCGCTGTTTTCGGTGAAGCCAGATAAAAAGCCTGTGGGAATCTCAAAGCCGCCCGCCTGCGATCGTCCCCCTCCAAAAAAGCGCCCCTGAGCATCTTGCCCAAAAGCCTCTTTGATAAACTCATCGGGATCGAGAGTAATTTTGTTTGTTCTCAACGATCCGACGACGACCTCCAACTCTTCGTCTTCGTCGTGGACAATTCCATAAACAACTGCGGTATGAACGTTTTCCTCGGTCACCAAAAAGTCAGCAGCCTGGGGAATGGCATCGCGATCGTCATAGCGCAGATAGCCGACTCCCGCAATCGAAAAATTGTTTTGGACAATGCGATTTTTGAGCGATCGCTCGATCACATCCATGACCTGTTTCGATCGAGACGATTGCAGCACCGCATTGAGCAAGTGAGAATCGTAAAATCGACTCAGATAAGCGGCCGCCAAAAAGTCTTCTTCCTGGGCCTGCATCAGACGATTGGTGTCCGATCGCAACCCATGCATTAAAGCCGTCGCACACTTGACATGTTCTGAAATATTGTTGTCTAGCTTGAGCAGACCCGATTGGAGATACTGCGTCAAAATCGTTGCAGTGGCGCGAGTGTGGGGGCGGATATCAACAAACTCTGATTTGATGTCGTCTTGCATACTGTGATGGTCGATGACAACCGTGATGGGCACATGAGCCTGTTGCACCGACGCAAACAACTGAGTCGTGGTTCCCTGATTGTCCAAAAAGACGCAGCCTCTGTAAGCCGAAAGATCTTTACCTTTCATCGATTGGGCTGTCCAGCGCTGAAGCGGCAGACCTGTTAGCTTGACGAGGGCAATATTTTCTTGATGGCTGAGGGTGCCTGCATAGACGATATCGCACTGAATGTCGTACTTTTGAGCAATTAATTTATACGTCCAGGCGGAAGAAAGGGCATCGGGATCGGGAAAATCCTGCATGATGACGATTTGACGATCGCCGCGATGTCGTTCTAGCACCTGCCGAAAGCCTTCAACTTTTTGCTCTTGTTCGGGCGATCGAGCGGCATCGTAGGGAAAGCGTCCCCGTCGCTCACTGTAGCTGTTTCCGTTGGCCACCTTTGCAATCGGCTCGACGGTGGGGTACTCGATCGGAAGACTCGAACCAGGCAAAGAATCTGGCTCCATTGCAATTAATAAGCTGTTGAGTGAGGAACTCGAATCTGATTGCATATCAAGATGGCACAGGGAATAAGACCAGGATGACACCTGGAGGGAGTTGAATCTGCTGATCGAAGGGCAGAAGTTGAGATTTTAGACCTGAGATAACGAGATCTGAAACAGTGACGCGCTCAAGGTCTATTCTGATCTTCGCAAAAAAGTTCAAGAAACGACCAAGACGGTTCAGGTTTACGTCAGATGGCAGACCTGAAAGTTTGTGAATCTCTAGACAAGTAAAAACCCCACACCAGTCAGGTAAGGGGTTAGATCCCAATTACATATTTTCGCCATTCCTGGTTTACGCCGTTCTTAACGTGTTTTGTGACCTCAAAGTAGAGACTGCTGTAGGGTTTGCGCGGAGCGTTGTAGAGGAGCATGTTGGCCTCTTTTGGGGTGCGACTGCCTTTTTTGACGTTGCAGCGAACACAAGCTGTGACAATATTTTCCCAAGAGTCACCGCCGCCTCGCGATCGCGGGATCACATGATCCAACGTCAGATCGTCGCCCGCATAGCCACAGTATTGACAAGAATGGCTATCTCGATGCAGCAGATTCTTGCGGGTCAAAGGAATTTCTTTGTAGGGAACGCGGACGTAATAGCGCAGGCGGATCACCGTCGGGAGGGGAAATCCGGCATAAACATACTTACCGTTATGCTCGACCTGCTCTGCTTTGCCCTTGATCAATAAAACGACCGCTCGTCGCCAACTGGTTATATTAAGCGGTTCGTAGGAGGCATTGAGCACCAGAACCTTGCCCATTGATGGATCACTTAAGACAATGTTTGAAACAATGCTAACACACAAAGCTAGAGGCGGATCTGAAGGGGTACAAGTTTTAGGTCTGACGAGAGAATTAATAGTTAGGCCGTACTTTCGCCAGCATTCTGGAGAACGTACAGAAAGCAATCCTCAGAGTCTCCCCCTGACTGCGTATCGCCTGGGATGGTATGCAGGAGACGAAAGCCCAGCTTTTCAAGGAGACGTATCGATGCAGGGTTGCGCTGAAGAACCTCAGCCCGAAGCTCAGTTAAGCCAAGCGCACTAAAGGCATAGCCCTTGACTAACGTTGCGGCGGAAGTACCGACCCCTTTGCCCCAATGGGCGCGAGCGATCACAAAGCCGAGTTCGCCGATGCCACGCTCCTTGCTAACGATAGCCAGTCCAATTGTGCCGATGCTGTCGATCGAACCCTTCAGCACGATTGCCCAGCGGATGGCGGCTTGCTGCCGGAACCGATCTTGATGACGCTGAAGCCAGGTGGCACCAACTTCTATGGACTCAGGAATGGAATCTCCAGCCAGGTCAGCGGATTCGAGGTCAATGGCACGTTCGTACCAAGAAGGAATGTCGGCTTCAGTGAGTTCGCGAAGAAAAAGCTCCTCACCGGAGAGGACAGGCACAGCATCTGGGAAGTTCATTGTCAGGGAAGCGGAGTGAGTTTTGTGCCGCCTAACAATCCCGTTGCACATCGACCGTTTCGAGTCTTTGCGTTGAGTTCGAGAGGTTACTAGCGGCGGGTGAACGGGGTCGTTAGGCTGAATTTCTGTCAAGAAGTTGCTGCACTGCTTTGACAATCAGTTGGGGTTGGTCTACCCAGACAAAATGGCTGCTTTGAGCCGCAGAGAGCGATGAAACATTGGTAGAAAGCTTCTTCAGGTTGACCTGCATTTGATCTCGTAATCGATCAGCAAAGGGAATCGGAAACGAAAATAGACCTAGCGAAGGTTTGAGAAAGTGTTTGGCTTGAATGCTGACGATGGCCAAGTTTCCTAGATTTTGGGCTTGTTGAAGTTGACGACTGCTCGTATTGAGTGACAGCATTTCTCGACACATTGCCCTCCAGTGATTTGAGCGATAGAACGATCGCAGTACAGGTCTTAAAGTTGCTGTAGAAAAGTTTTCTAAAGTGGGTTTAAGTAGGTAAAAAAGCCCGATCGTTCCACAAATTCGCACAATTCCCAAAAAGGCTCCCAGTTGAGCAAGTCCAAACGAGAGCGTCAGAAAGATTTTGACGAAGTTGAGAAAGAGGGGCATTTTGAGCATTAAGTTTTCGTGGAGTCCATCTGTCAGGACTAAACCCACTACTTTTTGAGGAAATTGATGGGCGTAAAGGCGCATATTATAAGAGCCAAAAGAATCGCCAATCAAAAGATAGGGTGGTTTGATTTGAGCGATCGTCAGCAATCTATCTAACTCTTTAACAATTTGTTGGCTGGTTCGAGGGTTTGGGCTGGGTTGACTCCATCCGTAACCGGGACGATCGTAGATCAAAACCCGTGACAGTTTAGCAAGTTCTTTAATCAAAAAATAACCATCTAATCCACCCAAACTATGGTCTAAAACGATCGTTGGACTGTTGATTGAAGGGCACTCTCCCTGACACCAATAGTGAATTTTTCGTCCGTTTAGCTCAATGAATTCTCCGGGTGGTTTTGTCGTTTTGTCTTCGAGAAATCTGGATAGGGCTTGGTAGGCGATCGCGATCAACAAAAAGATTAACTGCCAGGAAATCTCTGTCATTTTGCTGATCCTCTTTCAGGGATGGCGTGTTTTAGGGTCAGTTGAATGGAGCTTTTTTGCTTTATCGTCTGGCACTTCTGTCCCAAAATGTCCAACTCCAGGGAACTTTAAAGCAAAACCTTGGCTTCCAAGTTCTCCAATTGTCAGGGATTCACAGACTTGAACTGATGATCGCATTTATTTTCTCAGCGATCGGGTGCCTTTACTCAATTTAGCTACATTTCAATTTGGCTGAATTAATTTGAAACTGCACCCCAACAATCTTGTTCTTTCCGGGTAGCTCTTGTGCCCCCAAAATGTAGCCTTCCTGCTTTAACTCTTCAACCGTCCGCCAAAAAATCTGGTTATTTCTAGAAGAATTGCTGCCTAATAAATCTAAGTTCTTGAAAAGATATTGCTTAGAAATAATCACATACTGTCCTTCTTGAGGTGTATCCCATTTCATCCGGCTTGCTAGATAAACCAGCAGCTTTGTTTTGTAATCACTTTTGGCGTTGCTGCCGATTTTTTGAGTGATGTCAATACTGTTTGCGAATAAAACACAGTCTCCTGTGCGGGCTGGGCCATCAAAAAATTCTAAAGAAATCGTATAAACATCTGCCAATTCGTAAGTGTAGTCAGCAGCTTTGCTGAGATCAAAATCACGCGGCACATGATCAATTTCATAATCTTTGATTCTTAAAACACTTTTGATCATCACCTTGGCACCCATGTTTTGATTGCCTTTCTTGAAGGATTGAGCTAACACTAACTCAGTCCGGTGGAGGGCAACCAAATCTCGATTGAGTTGCGATCGCAGCTTTGAAGCAAAACCTCCATCTCTCGTGCGGGTGTAGCCCAAGATCGTCAGCAACTCATTAGATCGAAAGGTAACGATCGGCCCATTTCCCTGCTCGGCGGCCAGCTTGTAAAGATAGAGAACGATCGACACTTGTCGAGGATTTAAAAAAGTCATCAACGCCATAAATAGCCGCTGAATCTTACGATCCTGAATCTTTTCTAGCCCTTTGCCAACGCCCTGATTGGTGCATACATTGAGGTCAAGATTGGCATATTCCGTCTTTAAATCATCCCACTCTTCGGCTGAGAGATTTTCTAACGGCACCCGTCGAATCACCGTCAACTCACTGGAATCGTTGGGATCGGCTTCAACGCGCATTTCGAGATAGTAACCGTCTGCGTCAGAGCGCAAGATCGGCAACTGCATGTCTGGATTTCTAAGGGAGGCGGCAGCCCTGGGCAACACTCGCATGAGTTGTCCGTCTACCGGGAAGGTTGCCTCTAATTTTTTCATCGATCGGCGAAACGTGATGGGTCAGGGGTCACTCGTTGCAAACAGAACGCATGACGCTACATATCCTGCATTACTCGTGGGGATTTGTCCAGCAGTTTACGCTATATCTAGCGGCTCTCTGTTAGAGAAGAAATTATTCACCCTGTATGTGGTGAGTACATTCGATCTCATTCTATAACGCCCGCGTATGATTTTTGCAGCCGATCCTGTAACACGGGCGGAGGATCTCAACCTGTAACGCAGACGGATCTGAAGGGAACGATCCTGTAACGCGGACGGATGATTTGAGCTTGCTTGCAGCGTCAGATTTCTGGAGGGGAAGATCGCTAATCGATTTCTTTGGTCAGGCTTTTGGGCAGAAGTTCTGGAACGCAAGCGTCTGATTATAGCGTGTAACACGGGCGGATTTTTGTTCCCTAACGCTGTAACGCTCGCGTCTGATTTCGTCCCATAACCCCCGCGTCGAGTCAGCCTATAACGCTCGCGTATCTACGATCGTTGCCCCTTGAGGAACCCGGACTTGAGTGTTAATCTCTCATTCACGCCATTGGAGTCTTCGGGGAGTTCTCGAAACTACCGATAGCGTCTCTGACCCGATCACGCTGGTTGATTCAGATTTGACCTACCACTCAAATTTGGATCGGCAAGCAAAAACCTCTTTAGCGTCCCTACCACAGTCTGCCAAAGAGGTCTGAATGCAACCTTGTGATCCCAACGCAAATTGGGAGTCAATTTTTTATGCTCAATCATTGTATCAGGTGTCGTAATTCTGCGCCAGAGTTACGCCTTATTTGTCAACGCTCGATTGAAAAACGTCTCGTCTCAAAGGAGCAAGTCTGATGGTGAGCAGCCTCAGATCGGCTCCTGTGGGCACGATCGACCTCAACCCAATCTTCTTACCCAATCTGGCCGCACCTCATGAACAAGAGTGGTTAGACAGCGGTGTCGATCCCGGAATTATTCGTCTAAACGTCAAAACGCTGCACGATACGGCGATCGACCCGTTTACTCATGAAGTGTCTTACCCGATCGCCGAGCATCTCAACTGGGCTGTGACTCGCTTTGGGCAACAGTCGAGAGCCAACGTTCGGGGCTGGTGGGTGAGCGGGATTGATCCGTTTGCCGAGTGGCAGCGTATGGATTGGGGACGGTTTAAGCCCGATGGGGAAACGCCTGTCTTCGATCGCGCCAAACAAAAGCCAGCTAAATATCTCAGTCCCAGTCTGGGTAAGGGATCGAGTCGATTGGTGCTGTTGGATGTGCCGGGGCATGTTTGGCAGAAGGTTGCCGATCGCTTTGGGAGTGAGGCCAGAGGCGTGAGCAGTAAGGCGGCTTCAGGTTCTTTCTGGGAGTGGGTTTGGAAAAATAATATTCCGATCGTGCTGACGGAGGGCGAAAAGAAGGCGGGCTGTCTGTTGAGTCAGGGGTTTGCGGCGATCGCGCTACCGGGAATTTTTAGTGGCTATCGTCGAGATACGCGGCAGTTGATTGCAGAGTTGGCACACTTTGCCACAGAAGGGCGATCGGTGCATATTTGCTTTGACTATGAGACCAAGCCGAAGACGATTCAAAATATTGTGTTGGCGACGGCTCGATTGGGGCAATTGTTGACGCGATCGGGCTGCGAGGTCAACGTGATTTCGCTCCCTGGCCCGCAAAAGGGTGTAGATGACTTTGTCGTAGCTGCGGGATCGAGTGCGTTTGAGGACGTTTATACCGCCGCCGCGAGTCTGGAAGTTTGGCAGGCTTCTCGGTTGTGGTCGCTGACTTATGCACCGACGATCGTACTGAATCAGCCGTATCTGAGAGATTTGCCTTATCCGACTTCTGGTTTGGTGGGAGTCAAGAGCGCCAAAGGAACGGGTAAAACAACCGCCTTGCAGAAATTGATTAGGGGAGCGATTGCGCAAGGGCGAAAAGTTCTCGTAATCACGCACCGAATTCAGTTAGGAAAAGCCATCTGTCAAGGGTTGGGCATCGACTGGATCGAGGAATTACCAGAGTCGGAAACCCAGGGTCAGTTTGGGTATGGGCTGTGTATTGACTCGCTGCATCCTCATTCAAAAGCGCGGTTTAACCCCGAAGATTGGGAAGGCGCGATCGTCATTCTCGATGAGGTCGAACAGGTACTCTGGCACGCTTTGAATAGTGCAACCTGCTACAAACAGCGCGTCAAAATTTTAGAAACGCTGCAAGAATTGGCTCAAGTGGTTTTCTCGACGGGTGGCTTGCTAATCGCTCAAGATGCAGATCTGTCAGATGTCAGCATTGATTATCTGAGGGGCTTGGCAGACGATGCGATCGCGCCCTGGATTGTGGTCAACCAATGGCAAGCTGAACAAGGTTGGAACGTTTCGCTGTATGACACCAAGAACGCTGCACCCTTAATGACGCGAATGGAAGACGTGATCGAAACGGGTGCTGTATTTGTCTGTTTGGATTCGCAAAAAGTTAAGGGGAAATG
>NZ_JBJPHS010000145.1:0-13193 GCF_052939495.1 Phormidesmis sp. 146-12
TTTGCATTGATGGCCAACTGTAAGTTGAATTGAGTCACAAATTGCGAAACCGTTCGAGCAGTTGTTTCGGGTGTTTTCTCCACCGCAGGCGTAACAAAAACGCCAATTCCTGGTGCAGTCAAATCAATCTCAGCGAGATGAATCACCATCGGACGAGGCAGCGATCGCACTTCACGCCGATAGACAATTCCTGGAAAGAGCGATCGCTGTTCATTCACTTGAGGCGGACGTGAGAAATAAGAAACGTTAAACCAGATCAGGGGAACCAGCAAACAGATCACACCGATGACCCCCCAAATCTTTTTGAGATAATAGTGAAACGCTTGCACAGACAACCACAATAACAGCAGTCCTACATTAACCTCTATGCCGGATTCTTCACCCCAGCGAGCCAATCGCAACCTGCAAAATCGCTCGTTCAAATTTCAAAATCTAAATGGAGCCAACTTTCACAACTCAGATATTCGCGGCTGCGATTTTAGCAATGCTCAACTAGTAGGGGCAAATTTTGTGGGCGTTAGAGCGGGTCTGTCTCCAATCAAATTAATATTGGGGGGAGCGATCGCGGCTTGCATAATGCTGCTGGTTGGCAGTGTAGTAGCTCGATTGGCGTTTGGCTCTTTAGGTCAGATTCCGAATAGTCGAGCCTGGTCTTATGTTGTATTTTTGCATGGGTTTTTGGGTGTGGCAGGGGTGGTTTCTGTGTGCGGTGCAAGCTGGCGAAAATCTTTAAAGGTCGATCGCTTCATCAGACTATCCGAGTGTCTATCCGCTACCCTCACCGGGGGACTGATTGGCTTTTTTTATGCTGGAAGTTTGACAGACAATAATGCTAAATTGGCAACCATTGGCGCGATCGTCACTGCTATTTTGAGCCTTTTGATCAGCCGATTCGTGCGTCGGGTTGAAATGAGAATTGCGATCGCGACCGCAGGCTTTATCAACACGTATGGAGCTGCTTTTTTGCTCAGTGCCACTGCCAGCACTTTTCTCAGCACTCGTCACGTTGCCTGGGGAATCTTCTTTACAGTGGCATCTTTACTGTATATTTGGCTGACGTTGATCTCGCTCAAACAGGTCATCTGGCTGGTAAAACTAGCGGCTGGCACCTCTTTTAAAAACGCCAATTTGACTCATGCTTTGTTTGACAAATCGCTACCCCACACAGATTTTTCAGGAGCGATCGACGATTTCAGGGAAGATAAATCCACCACCCAAGACCCGTAAATTCATATGAACTTGATTCTTATAGTGGCGGCGATCGCGATTTCGGTTCTCGTATTTACCTGGCTGATCAAAGTTGTCAAAGCAACGGTGACGACGGCTCTAGTGATTGCAGCGATCGTCCTGATTCTGCAATTTGTCTTTGGCATCGGAGCCGACAAAATTCTCGAACAAGTAATCCAGCTAATTCAATATCTTTGGCAAACAGTCTTCGGTAAAGGATGAACGGAGACGCTCAAAAATTAGCCCATTCACCCTTCATCTGCTTACCTCACTTTTTCTAGTGCATCCTTCATCACGGGGGGCAACTGGCGCATGACCTTGCCCTTCTCCAAATCAACCGTGACCAGCGTGACCTGCGCGGTCGAATACAGAATAGTCTCATCGGGCGACCGCACCTCATGTTCCAGATTTAACCGCACCCCCTTCATCTCAGCCATGCGAGTTTTGATCACGGCTTCCGTCCCCATGCTGATCGGCAGATGATAGCGAATGGACAACTCGACGACAGGCATATTGCAGCCCACTGCCACCAGATCGGCAAACTCAACGCCAATCGATCGCAGCCATTCGATTCGAGCTTCTTCGAGCCAGGTGATATAAGTGCCATGCCAAACGCTGCCTACATAGTCAGTTTGGTGAGGGTAGGCCTTGACGGGATACTCAAACCACTCCGTTGAGGCTGCGAGTAGCTGAGGTTGAATAATGTTGGTCGTTGGTAGCTGAGGTTGTTCTGATACGTTCATAACCCATCCTAGAGATCACTTTATGTTAAGCCTCGTAACCTTTCACTGTTAACCATTGCAACGTTTTGGCAACAAAGGTACAGCGTCTAAGGCACGATCGTAATCACGATTAAAAGACGAGGCAATTCGATGATAGAAAAGATTTTGTTAGCCGACTCCGGAACCGGACAATCTGAGGAAATGCTCAAGGCGCTTTTAGAGATCCCTTTTATCCAACGGGCGTTTGTCACGGTTTTACACGTCGTTCCGCCTCAAGTGTCTGCCGATGCGATGACTGAAAAATGGGAAGAAGGCGGCAAAACGCTGGCAAAGGCGATTCAGTCGTTGAATCTTGATCCCAATCATGCAGCGGCAATGTTGCGTCAGGGTGACCCCAAAGATGTTGTGTGCAAAGTTGCCGAAGAAATCAACGCTGACCTGATCATCATGGGATCGCGCGGATTGAAGCGTCTGGTGTCGATTTTAGAAAATTCTGTTAGCCAGTATGTGTTTCAGCTATCCGATCGCCCGATGCTGCTGGTCAAAGACGATATTTTTGTGCGTAAGATTAATCGCGTCATGGTGGCGATCGATCAGTCAGAAGCCGCTAGAGACTCTCTACAACTGGCGCTCTCTCTGCTGCGTGACATCAAAGGTGGACAACTGATTCTGGTTCACGTAGACTCTAACACCAAATCTGCCGAAAAAGCGGGTGCCGAAGCGGAAAAAGATCCGTCTCTCTCCTTTGCGGTTGCCGAAGCCAAAAAACTCGGCGTTGCCTATCGCTGCTTAGTTTCAGGCGGCAAACCTGGAGAAACGCTCTGTCGCCTGGCCGAAGACACAAAAACTGACCTGTTGATCTTGGGGTCGCCCGATCGCCGTCCCTCGATCGCCAAAGGACTGCCGGATCTCGATCGCTTGTTGGGCAAATCGCTATCAGATTATGTGCGAGTGTATGCCAATTGCCCTGTGTTGTTGACCCGCACGACGGGCTAGACGGTTAGAAAGAGATCAATTTTGCGAGGAGGGATGAGGGAGAAAAGAATGAACTTGGTCTCTCTTCCAGCATGTCTCCTCGCAGTTTGACAGACTGATGGATTGAGTGAATTTTGCACTGCGAACCTTGTCTAAAAGTCCCCAAATGGAGAGGTTGAGACGCGAAAGATTTAAAGAACAAAGCGGAAAAACTTTACCGAACCGACGTAATTCTAAATTGGAATACTTATCTAAAATGCTCCTAGAATCAAGGGGTTGGGGAGCAAAAGCGCTCAATAACAAAGCTAAGAAATTTCTCGAATTGATGCTAATTCAAAAAGCGCCAGGTGCAACCCTAAACTGATTTTTCCCGCTCTCTTTTGCTTGATACATCGCATCATCCGCCTGCTGAATCAGAGCCTCTATCTCTTCGCCATTGTTTGGGTAAACGCTAATTCCAACGCTAGTCGTAACAGAAATTGTATGACCTGAAATTGCAAACGATTGCGCTAATGTAGAAAGAATTTTTTCGGCGACTTTCTCCACATCTGACGCATCTGGGATCGCTGGGAGAATAATCACAAACTCATCACCGCCCAATCGAGCTACCGTGTCACTGGTGCGTAGACATCCATTCAATCTTTTGGCAACCGCCTGTAATAAGATGTCTCCAACTCCATGCCCCAACGTATCATTGATCTGCTTAAACCCATCCAGATCTAAAAACAATAAGGCAATCATTTGTTCGTTGGTTTTTGCCCAAGTGAGACACTGGTTAAGTCGCTCATAGAAGAGATTTCGATTAGGCAGACCTGTTAGCGCATCATGATTGGCTAGATAGCTCAAACGATCCTGCGAAACCCTGAGTTCGGCGTTCGATCGCGACAGTTCTGCGGTCGTTCTTCGTAGTTCTTCTTCGATCGTTTTGCGCTGAGTAATATCGCGGATCACACCGACAAGAAACAAATTTCCGGCAGCGTCTTTGTGCAGCGATCGCTTTGTAGCAATCTGATGAGTGGTGCCGTCCAGACTGGTGAATTCTTCTTCGTGTTCTAACTCATGCTCATATCTAAAAACGAGATCATCTTGTTGCCAAAAAACATCTGCTTCGTGTGTGGGAAATAGGTCATAATCCGACTTTTCTACTAACTCGTTGATTGGCTTTCCTAAAAATCTGGAAAAAGCTTCATTTAATACAATCCAACGGTGGTTATTATCCTTAACAAAGATCGGGTCAGGAATGGTATTAATGATGCGATGTAAAAATTCTTTAGACCGCTTCAGTTCTACTTCTGAGTGAGCAATGTGGCTGATAATCACGATCGCAGAACTTGCCAGCGCCAACAGCGGCGGCACGACGGGCACAATCCAACCCGCCAAAAATCCCCCATAGCCCATGAGCATGAGCGCCAAACTGCCCAGCCCGATCGCCAGCCCCGATCGCCGAGGAGATCGCAGCCGCCAGCTTAATCTGGTGCCCACAACTGCCCAAACCCAGATCCACAGCCATTCAACGGGTTCTAGCCAGACTTTGAGCAGTGGGCGATCGTCCAGGGTCGTGCTGAGAATTTGGCTGATAAAATTAGCTTGCAGTTCGACTCCAGCCATGAGTTTTGGCACGCCTGTCCAACTGCTGCTGTAGGGCGTTGCTGAAAAATCTTTGACGCTAGTGGCAGTCGAACCGATGAGGACAATGCGATCGCGCAAAATCTCCGGTGAAGCTCGCCCCTCCATCAAATCTCGAATCGAAACCGTCTTAAAAAACCCGGACGGGCCGCGATAGTTTGCCAAAATTTGATACGCACCTGCATCCGCCCGCACGTACACCCCATCATTGAACTCAAACTGCGGAAAAACAGCGCGACCAAGCCGCAAATAGCGAGGGTTGGCAGGAGACGCTTCTTCCTGGATGCCCTTTTGTTTGAGGTAGATCAACGCCAACTTCAGAGAAAAACTTTGACGAATTTGAGTGTCTACCTGCCAATAGAGCAGAGTTCGTCGAATCTTGCGATCGGCATCATACACCACATTGTTAAAGCCCACCTGACCCAATTTGCTCAAGACAGGCGGCGGCGCGACCCCAGAGCCTTCTCGATCCTTGAGTTGCTCAATACCAATCAGATTGGGAATCTCTTCATAGGCTTTGATCAACTGCTCATAACCCGTCCCCACTGGGAGATCTCGATAAAAATCAAGCCCGATCGCCCGTGGTTGGGCTGCTTGTATCTTTCGCAACAACTCTGCCAGCGCCCAATCTGGAATCGGAAACCCCAGTCGCTGTAGGTCGGCTTCATTTGCGCCAATAATCACAATGCGCTCGTCGATCGGCTCCAGCGGTCGAAAGCGAAAAAACTGATCCAGCGTAGACAACTCCCACGATTGCAGCAGCCCCGTCAACCGAATCACCAGCACGCAGGTTGCGACCCCAGACGCTGTGATCCACCCTCGTCGCCTCTTCCAGACAGAGGTGACAAGCTTTGTCCAGATATGCTTCTGCCGTCTGATCGACTGCATCATGATCCGCTACTAAAAAAGCGTTGAAACTCCTGCTAAGAAAAGCAAACCTTTTTGATCGAATCCGTAGGATTATCGTGTCTACTTCTACTCAAAGCTTTAAAGAAGCGGTCACTTCACAATTTGTCGAGCAAACCGCGTAGGCAGGCATTAAGTCAACAAACTTAGCATTTGACCGCCATTTCTTCATCACTGCTTTGCCTGAACTGACCACCCAGTAGGTTAGTTTCTATTCAGGAGAGCTAAAGAGCTTCCTACAAAGGGCAGGCAGTACAAGGGGGCTTGTCGCTGTCTGTTCCTTTCTAAAGTATCTAAAACGAGGGTTGCGCTGAGAGTCAGTCTGGTGGCGGCTATATGCGATTTGCACACCAAATTTTGCTCACTTGTCTCAGTTCGGAGCATTCTAGCATATGGGTTTGAGCGTGCCCAGGGCTGATCTACTGCTTGCTTCTAGTGTTTTCAGTGACCCAACGAATGACCTCAAAGCCAAGTTGAGCGCTGTTGAGCCGATCGACTTCTCGAATCCCGGTTGGGCTGGTGACATTCACCTCAGTCAGGTAGCCGCCAATGATGTCAATTCCGACAAAAATCAAGCCGTCTCGCTGGAGCGTTGGGGCTAACTGAGTACAAATTTGATATTCGCGATCGGTGATCTCTACCTGAGCGACGCGCCCCCCAACCGCCATGTTGCCTCGAAAATCGCTGCCTGTCGGAATCCGATTAACCGCCCCGATCGGCTCCCCGTTTAATAGAATGATCCGCTTGTCGCCCTCTTTGGCTTGAGGCAGATAAGTCTGCACCATGATCGGAAGCTTGCCCTGTAGCGTACTGATTTCAACGATCGAGTTAAAGTTGCGATCATCGGGCTGCAAAAACAGAATGCCTTCTCCCGCTTTGCCTCCCAGCGGTTTGAGAACGGCGGCTCCCTGTTGCTCTAAAAACTTGCGAATCACCTGTTTGTCTTGACTGACGATCGTCTCTGGAATCGCGTCGGTAAATTGCAGCGCATACATTTTCTCGTTGGCAGCTCGGATGCCATCAGGCGAATTGAGCACCAGAGTTTTACTCGGATCGACATAATCAAGAATGTAAGTCGCGTACAAATAAGCCGTATCCACAGGAGGATCAATCCGCATAAAGACGGCATCCATCTCTTCGAGAAGACAGAAGATCGGCGCTTCTAGCGTGAACCAGGAAGCGATCGCCACCCAGCGACCTTCGACCAGTTTGACGGGGGTGAGATGCACTTGCGCTAACTGTCCCCAGGCTTTGCCTCCGATGACACTCAGCCGATTTGCTTGAGTCACCCAAACTTCATGTCCTAGTTGCTGGGCCGCTTCCATTAAGGCAACGCTGGTGTCATGGGTCGGGTCGAGATGGTCAATTGGGTCGATGATAAAGGCGAGTTTCACGGGGAATGTCCTGGTTGGTAAGGTCTGAGGGTGGGACGGGTGAATTTTGAGTCGTTTCTAAAAAGCGTGAATTCGATAAAAGGCTTTGCTGCAATGGCCCATTTGAGAACATCCTCTAAACCCCCCAAACGGAATTTGAGCCAGAACGCTTGCTTGAAAGTCCGCCAGAATTGGGGAAGGCAGACTATTGCAACACCAAAGCGAGAAAACTCTATCGAACTTCTGAGAAACCGTATGGTTCTTTCGCCAATCCAAATCTTGCTCTAAAGTCACTCAGAATCGGCAGCTTGGAGAGCAGAAGCGCTTTACAAGGGAGCGAAAAAGCCTGACTAACCTGACTAACCTGAAGAGTTTGGACGACGATCGAGGAATTTTCTCTCCGCCTACGCTTGTAGTAAGGGATCAAGTTTTCCCTGACGATCGAGCGCATGAATATCATCACAGCCCCCAATATGCTGATCGTTGATAAAAATTTGGGGAACCGATTTGCGACCATTGGCGCGTTTGGCCATCTGCGATCGTCCCGGTTCGTCGCCGTCCAGGTTGTATTCCGTATACTCAACACCCTTGCGGTCTAATAGCGCTTTGGCACGGATACAAAACGGGCAGGTCGTCCAGATATAAATCTCAACTTTGGGCGGCATAATTTCTCTGACGTTAGCAACACTTGTTAATTTTAGAACGCTGCTGTGGATTCAGACAGTCCGCTGCCACTTCTCACCCAGCCGTTTAGCGTAAATCGCCCGTCAGCAAAGGCTCTAGAAGGACAAACCACGGGCATCACCTCATGCAGACAATCGCTTGGAAAGAAAATGATGCGATCGTCCTGCGGTTCAATGGTGCAAAAATCTGACGACTGATCGCCATACTCCATCGTCGAGTCATAGAGCCTCAGTTCGCCGCCTGAGAACGCTTTGGGTTGACGATGAAAGTAGTAGACATAGGACAGCAGTCTAGTCGCTGCGTCAGGACTCCCGCTGTCATTGTGAATTTTGTAGTAGTGCCCATCGTTGTGAGCGGTTAATTGAATCTCAATTTCGGCGATCGCAAAGTTCAATCCCAACTGAAGCATCACCTGGGGAAGGGCAAGCTCGACCTGTTTCACCATCCAATCAAAGTCTGGAAACTGATAGAGAATCCGCGATCGCCGATAGTCTGTTTCCCCCGTCGAAGTCGTCGTCGCTACAAATTCGCTTTCTCGACTCAGCGCAGCTTCTAGTATCCGCGATCGGGCTGGCTCCTTGAGAAAGCGACCGAGTTGCACAAAGGGCGCGGTTTGAAGTTGAGTCATGAGTTTAGTGTCGCGCTAACTCTCCCGAAATTTTGGGCTTCAGCTTGTCAAATTCTCCCTGCAAGATTTCTTTACTGATTCCTGGCTTGCCGATCGACACCATCGGGTGACTCGCCAGCAGCCATTCTTGAATCTGCGATTTTTGAGACGGATTGATGGCAACAGGCATGACATAAGCGCAGTGGTGAGGATCTTCTAATGCAAAAAATAGCACATAGTATTGTTCTCGTTCACACAGCAGGCGAGCGATCGTTTGTCCTTGCGGCGACTTCATATCCAGATAGCAGCGCAGCCAACGCGGGACAGTTTCCTTGTGTTGATGCGGGTTAAACAGTGCCGTCACCCAGAGCAGCATCGGATGGGGCGACAGACAACACAAAAAGTTTTTGTAGAGCTTGTTGTAGAGCTTGCCGAGTTGGATATTCTCAATCTCTTGCTGAGAAAGCATCACCCAAACCGTTGCGACCTCTTCTCGCTTGGTCTTTAGCACATGAGGAAAGACAATCTGAGCGACCGGCTTGTTTTGCGGCCAGGTCGTAAGCTGACAGGCTTCGTCAGGCGAAATGGCATCGGGATCTCTGGTCGGCGTGATTACCGGACGTTTGAGCAGCGCTTCCCCAATCCGATGACTGATCTGGCGAGTGGCGTTGTAGCGTTGTTCGAGTGGCTCCAGCGCTTTGAGAATTTCGCCAACGCTCTTGGGGCGATCTTGGGGAGTCTTTGACAGACAACTCATCACCAGATTTTCGAGAACCTTGGGCAGCTTGAGGGCGGGATTGATCTCTTCAAAGGTGCGCGGCGGCTGAAAGTGGTGAGCTTTGTACCAACTGCCAAAGGCGTGTGTGTCTACCTGAAGAGGCATTCTGCCAGTCAGCATCTCAAACATCATCACGCCCAAACTATAGGTGTCTGAGCGAGGATCAAGTTCGCGGCCTTCCATCTGTTCGGGGGAGGAGTAGGCCAGCGTGCCCATAAAAGAACTGGTCTGACTGACATCGGCCTGTAGAATCTTGGCGATGCCAAAGTCGAGAATCTTGACCAACTCTCCCCAACTAGGGTCTTGACTGACTAGAATGTTGCTGGGTTTGATGTCTCGGTGAATGATCGGATAAAGCGAATTGTCTACCGAAATGCCCTGGTGAGCGCACTGCAACCCCTGACAGATCTGACGAGCGATCGTGAGAAATCGCGGCAGTGGCAAATTTTGAGTCGTAATCACTTCGCTCAGACTGTGCCCTTGCAGGTACTCCATCACATAAAAAGGCACATCCTGATCATCCACGCCGTAGTCCATGACGCGGACAATGTGCATACTCTTAGTGCTCAGGAGGGCACAGGTGCGAGCCTCACTACGAAAGCGATCGCGCATCTTGCGAGTCAATAGCGTCTGAGCCAAAAACTTGACGGCGACCACTACACCGCCCAACAGTACATCTTCAGCACGATAAACCTGCCCCATTGCGCCGCGACCGATGAGTTCTTGTAGTTGGTAACGGTTGGCCAGGAGTTGTCCGATTCGGGGGTCTGTCATTGTGGATGAACGGGTGGACACAGGGAGTAATGGAGAAAATGGATGGAAAGGGGCCTGATCTCATTCTAAATTTTGAATGATTCGCCGACTGGACTGATCCTTCAATTTTGAACAAGTTTACTCAAACAGACGCAGACAGAGTAGAGGTAAGGAGATGCATAAAGCGTCAAGACTTGCGGCGTAATCTTGTCAGAGGCACATTGCACCCAGTATTGACATCTCACTTGCTAAAGTAACGAAAGAAAAGTAACGAAGAAACGGGCGATCGCCAAGTCATAAAGAATGAATCTAGTCAAAGGATCGTCTGCTTTTAATCTATTTTCATTTAATGGTAGCGATTTCAGGCTTTACCCGTCCGATCGTTCTAAAGTCGCTTCCATTGCACTGGTGAGGTAGTGCCCTGACAAAATGCCGCTAGAAAGGTAATATTTGCCGTCGGCAATGCGGTACATGGTTTCAAACCCGCTGCGTCGCTGACGATCGCCCAGTACCCAATAGCGCTGTACGATTGATTCGGGGGCAATCCAGCCTTCTCCCTCGACGCGACCCAGTAGGCTATGTTGAAGCACAAAGGTATAGCGACGATCGCCCGAATCGAGCCGTCCTCGATATTGAAAGCTGATTTCTTCGCGATCGGCACCCGGAAATATCAGCTTTGTCACCATCGTAAACCAGTCGTCACGGCTCCAGGCGACGAGAATTTTGCCTTTGACGGTGATGGGCATTCCGTGGCGCTCTAGCCAGCTTCCTTGAAGCGTCCAGCGGCCGGGTTCCATTAAAAAGGTATGGGTCACAGTGGCATTCCTTGCCTCAAATCAGACTTGGGAGATTGGGGTTATCGAGAGGCACGAGGAAAGGAGAGTTCCATCGTTTGGGTCAGGCTTGTTGGTTGATGTCAAGCGCTGTCTCTCACCCACTCCCTAGATTACCCGCTCCGATGGCATCCCATGCTATCACGCAACGGTTTTAGGAGGCTTGGTAGATTTCCCCTAGCGGAACGGCAAGGCGGGCACCTGTGACATCGGGAAGATTACCAGGGATTTTGTGTCGTCGCCAGTAAGCTAAAACAGCAAAGGCGATCGCTTCCTTAAAGTCTGCGCTGAGTCCAAAGTCGTCCGTTGTGAACACGGGGATATTACTGAGTCTAGTCTGTATTCTCTCTCTTAAGTATAAATTCCGACTACCCCCTCCACAGAGGAGAACTTGATCGGGCAGTTGGGGCAAAAAGGTTTGATAGCTGTGGGCGATCGCGGCGGCGGTAAAGTCAGTGAGGGTGGCTAAGAGGTCAGCCGCGTTGAGATTGTATGCTTGAGCATCGGTCAGACAGGCTTGCAGGTAGTCAGCGCCAAACTGTTCTCGTCCAGTGGATTTGGGTGGCGGTAGCTGAAAATAGTCCTGCTCAAGCCAGCGATCGACCAGCGCTTGGTCAGGGGTTCCGGTTGCGGCCCAGGCTCCATGACAATCAAACGTCTGATTGCCCTCTGAAAGGTGGTGAACGGCCAGATCAAGCAGCATGTTTCCCGGCCCGGTGTCCCAGCCCAGAATTTTGCCTGCGGGTTCTTGTTTCTTGGGAAGATAAGCCAGGTTACCAATGCCACCGAGGTTTTGAATGCAGCGGGTGTAAGTGGGGTGAGACAGCAGTGCTTGATCGACGGGGGGGACGAGCGGGGCACCCTGACCACCTGCGGCGATATCGGCGGCTCGAAAGTTGCTAATCGTGGGGATTTGGGTAAGGTGAGCGATCGTTGCTCCGCGTCCGAGTTGCAGACTATAGCCGAGTGAATGCTGTGAATGAGCGGGTGGGCGGTGGTAGACGGTTTGACCGTGGGAGCCTATCAAGTCAGCCGTCGGATGTCCAGTTTGGATTGAGAGAGCGGCTTGGGCAAACTGTTGGGCGATCGCGTCATCTAAATCAGCGAGTTGAGCGATCGTTAGACTGTCTCCACTACAGACATTGAGAATCTGATGGCGCAAGTCTTTGGGATATGGGAAAGTTTGCCCCGCGATTAGCTCAATTTGGAGGTCGTGGCGCTGACCTGAAATCTCTACGAGAGCCGCATCAATGCCGTCGATCGAGGTGCCGCTCATCAGTCCAATTACGCGCATAGTAGGGAAGCAAGGGGTGATTGGGACGATTGATCCTACTTTCAGAATAGCTTTCTTGACTCTTCAAGTGGCCAAAAGTTGAAGGGAGACCGCAGAAATGTGCATTCTCAATTTGGGGCTGTTGTTTGCAGGGACAGAAGTTTTAAAGAGCGGATTTCTGTTTCTATGGAGCATTGTCAAAAGTTGTTTTCTGCTGTCATTTCGCGATGTGGTGTTTATGTTGTTGGGGCTAGGAGTGGCGCAGATTGTTTACAACGTGTGGACACTTCCTCGATTTCTTGGTGATATCAACCCGGCTGCCCTGAGACAACAGTTGACGGTGCCTTATGTGATTATTCAGACAACTCTGATGCACTTTGCGGGGAGTTTGTTTGCGGCGATCTTGTATCTTTTGATTCGGGCAGAGCGGCGCAGTCGCACTCAATCAGAAGCGTTGGCTAGAGAAGTCGAAGCGTTGGCTACTGATTTAGAACGAATGCGAATTGCCCGAAATATTCATGATTCACTCGGACACACGCTCACATCGGCTGCCATACAGCTAGAAGTTGCACAGAAAATGCGATCGCACAACCTTGATCGGGCTTTTCAAGCGATCGATAAAGCAGCGGTTCTAACAGGGCAGTGTTTGCAAGATGTGCGCCAAACAGTGTCTACAATTCGTGGGTCAGCGATGGATCTAAATGTGGCGCTAACCCATCTCACCGAACAACTCCATCAGCAAGGGATTGTCTGTGACATTGACTTACAGCTTCCACTGATGTCGCTTTCCATTAGTCACCAACTGTACTATGTGGCCAAAGAAGGGTTAATAAACATTCAAAAACATGCTCAGGCGCTCCATGTTACGCTACGAGGCTATGTTTTATCAGATGATATTGTGGTCGAAATTTGTGATGATGGGCAAGGATTCGATCGCACTCAGCAGCACCTCGGATTTGGACTACAGGGAATCTCAGAGCGGATTGAACTTCTTAAGGGCACGGTTAATCTAGAAACCCAGCCCGGATAGGGAACACGGCTTGTTATTACAATTCCTAAATGACTCACCTAACTGGACAGTGCAAAGTTATTGATGCCCCTCGACAGTTGCATCAATCCGTTAACTCAAGCATATTCAGTGATGTAGATCACCCAGTTTTATCGGCAATCAATTGAGGCAGAAGTAGACGCACTCTACTTCTCGAAAAAATCATTGGCTGTTGATGCTGAAGTGTCAGGCGCACAATCTGCTTGCTCGGATAGCCATTCAGCCAGGTTCTGACATTCCGCCCGCTTTCGGACTGGAATGTCCTTTTTTGTCTGCTACTCTCTATTCAAGAGAAAAACTTCGCACTGTCAAGTTCACTCTCTCAAATCTATGATCAGGTTAAACTCAGCGGAGCAGTCACCCACTCCGCTGGTCTTCAAAACCGTGC
>NZ_JBJPHS010000146.1:0-12594 GCF_052939495.1 Phormidesmis sp. 146-12
CGGCAAGACGGTGACTGGGTTTGCGGCTGCGCTGGCATCAGGGGCCCCGATCGGAGATATTGCCAAAATTCTCGGTGACACACTGTTGTTTGGTAATGGGTTTCTGTTACAGATCATCATGGCAAGTACTGTGGTGATGGCTCTGATTGGCACCGGACTTTCCTCCCTGTCTACCGGAGTCAGAATCAGCTATGCAATGGGAGCCGATCGAGAACTCCCCGCTGTATTCGGCTTTTTGCATGGTCGCTACAACACGCCATTTTTGGGCATCTACTTCTTGACAGGACTCTCTGCGTTAATTGGGGCCTATGCAGTTCAGAGTGTCGATAACGTGACGATCGTGACTTTGGTCTCCAACATTGGCACCTTTATGCTGTATGGCATTACCTGCGGAGTCACGCTAGTTGCAACGCTTGAACATCTGCTCGATGGCGAAAACAATCCCATCAAAACGATCGTGATTCCCATCCTGGGTTTGGTGATGAATCTGGCGATGGTTTGCGGCATTTTTTACTACGGCTTGACCGGATCTGGGAACGCCCAAGTTAATTCGATCACTGCGATCGGCATTGCGATCGCTTTCTTTGTCGCTGGATTTGCTTACCTGATTGGTGATAGCTTACTCAAGGGCAAACCGTTGTTTCTCCCCTCTGATGTGAGACATCCACTGCGCGATCGAGTAAGTTCCAAGTAGATGTCTGTAGAGTGTGTTGAGCTACGCGAAATGTACCGATTCTTCAAATGTTAGTAGTACGTTTGTTAGTAGTACGTTTTGCAAGCCCTAAAGTCCCTCAGAATTGGCAGCTTGGGGGGCAGAAGCGCTTCACAACGAAGCAAAATCACCTCATCGAACTAGCGTCTAAACAATCCGCAAAACCAATAAGGGGAGCCACCCATGAATTTAGTTCTCGCAATCATTCAGCCTTCTAAGCTTGATGCGGTGAAAGAAGCCTTAGTTAAGTTAGGAATTCAGGGAATGACGGTCACAGGTGCCAAAGGATTTGGGCGACAAAAAGGACGACCACTCGCTTTTTTGGGACTGCTCGACATGGAAGGAAAGCCGTTTACGATCGACTTCATCCCCAAAGTCAGAATCGAAATTGTCGTGAATGATGACATTACTGATCAGGTAGTCGATACGATTGTCTCAACCGCCAAAACAGGAACGATCGGAGATGGTAAATTGTTTGTGATTCCAGTGAGTCGAGCCGTCCGCATTCGCACCAGCGAAGAAAATGAAGCGGCTTTGACGATCGAAGAACCTGCCACACTCAGCGATTCTCGCAAAAAATAATGATTCAATCTCTGGTGTTCTTTGTCGTTGCAGGTTTGTGCGAACTTGGCGGCGGCTACTTGTTTTGGCTGTGGTTACGCGAAGGAAAAAGCATCTGGCTTGCGGTGTTAGGTGTGATCATTCTGGCAATCTATGGCGTAGTTCCCACGCTACAACCCGTCAGTTTTGGACGCGCCTACGCTGCTTATGGCGGGGTTTTTATTGTGTTGTCCCTTTTGTGGGGCTGGCTGGTCGATCGAGTGCCTCCCGACAAGTTTGACTGGCTGGGCGGCTGGATTGCGCTTCTAGGCGTTTTAGTCATGATGTACGCCCCGCGACACTGAACCCTTGATTGTTTAATCTGTCTTGCGGCGATCGTAGTGTAGAACCTGCGATCGTTTTTTTAATGGAAGTTCGTCAAGTTTTTCGCTTCGTTATTCTACCCTTCTACTCCCCAACTCTAGAAGACTTTCAAATGAGCATTCCGTTTCAAGTTCTCTGTTTTAACATCAATTCGATGAGGTTTTTTCGCTGCGTTGTTTGGCGCTTCTGCCCCCCAACCCCCCAACTTTGGGGGACTTTAAGAGAAGAATTCTGGTTCAAAGTCCCCCAGCATTGGGGGATTTAGGGGGCTGCCCGGATTAATTACCGTAGCGAAAGATTTCATCGAACTGACGTTGTTTTAAGGAGGTTTAGAACCCATCCCTCATCTCTCTCGCGAAGCGGAACGAAGTTCTCCCTCATCCCTCAAGTGTTAATCTTTGCTGACACTCGCCTGATAACCCCTAGTTTTTTCCTGAAAAACAGATAAACTGTAGTTAAAGATACAGAAAATTCTTAACTATTAGGAAAAAGCGATGTTTAGGGATGTGTTAAAGCAGCGTCGGCAAGTCATCGGATTGTTCTCTAACCGCGAGACAGCCGAAAAAGCACTCGATCGCCTGGTTCTCTCTGGCTTCCCGATCGCACAAGCGTTCTTAATCGGTCACGATGGAGAATACACTGAGAGTACTGTCTCATCTGACCTTGCTGCTTCCCCCATTGGAGCGATCACAGGCACCGCAACCGGATTAAAAAAAGGGTTTGTATTAGGCAACCTGATTGGCGGAACATCCGGATTGTTATTGGGAGCAGGACTGCTGGCGCTTCCGGGTGTGGGTCAAGTGGTCTTATCGTCAGCGATCGCATTCACATTGCTAAGTGGGGGCATTTGTACGGCGGCGGGTGGTTTAGTCGGTGCCTTAATTGGTTTGGGACTCACTTCTGAACAAGCCAAAAAGTACAGTCAACAGGTCGCCAACGGCAATATTCTCCTGATAGTCGAAGGAACGGCGCAAGAGATCGATCGGGCCCAACAATTACTTAAAAAATCCGTTGTTTAGAACACTCTATTTTAGTAAGAATGTCATAGACTGCAAAAGCTGCTATCTCAACTTAGAGAGCAATCTGAAACTGCTTTGAGATGCAACTTTAGTAAATCTTACTAGAAACGATGGTTGCCGAGAATTTTCAAGACCGCGAGATCTGGGAACGGCTAGAACAAGGACGACGCGCAAAAGCGGCTCAGGGTGGCTATGCTGGCTACGGATCTCCTGCCTTTGGACAGCGATCGCTCAACGGAGAACTGGTCGAGAATCCTGACGAACAGCAGATTGTGGAGTTGATTCGCCGACATCACAAATCTGGAAAATCACTCCAGCAGGTTGCGGACTGGCTCAATCAAAATGGCTATCAGACTAAACGGGGACAACAGTGGCAGCGCATTTCAGTTAAGCGAGTCTTAGACCGCCTCTATGGGCGTACGCCGAGAATCATGGGCATGGAGCCATCTGATGATCAGGACGATTAAAATTCAGTAAGCAGCAAAAAATCGTGATCAATTGTGCAGAAACGTTACAGTCTCATCCCCTAGCGTTAGGATCTACCGTGTATACATAAGTCAATTGATCTGTACTTGCCGTAATCCTTCGCCCCTTAAATCCCCCACAAGTGAGGGACTTTGAACGAGAAATATTGTCTCAAAGTCCCCCAAAATTGGGGGGTTGGGGGGCTGAAGTGCCCAATAACGAAGCGAGAAAACTCCATCGAATTCACGTTTATTTAATTCTCATTCCTTAAACAGTAGTTCGTCAGATCTCATCTCTTCTAGTCTGTGCAGACTTCGTTCTGGTAAGCGCGGTTTGAACCGCCAGCCAAAATTGCAGGTTATTCAATTTTCGAGCCTAAGAAGTTGTTACAAGCTGTTTACAGAAGCATTTGAAATGCAAATTTGTTCTCAGGAATGCAACAAAAAAATACACATCCTCTCGTCAAAATCTACCTTAGAGCATAACTCCTGAGTCGCTTTTCCTTCTACAACAGAGTGAGGTTGCCCGATGTAGGTGTGAATGATTTTAGATCAAACAAACCAGGAGCTTGAGGAAGATGTCTTGATCTTTCCCGCTTCGTTTGCTCAACAACGGTTGTGGTTTATCGAACAACTGCTTCCTGGAAATTCTCTCTATATTATTCCGCTTGTATTTCGGCTTACAGGGTTGCTGAAGCGATCGCACCTCTACCAGAGCATTCAAGCGATCGTTAACCGTCACGAAACCCTCCGTACGACGTTTGAAGTTGTTGATGGACAGTTGGTTCAGGTCGTTGCTCCTTTGACTGTGCCGCTCAGGTTTGTTGATCTACAAGAATTACCTACTAACACTCGCGAAGGCATTGCTCTAGAGCAGATCTGGCAGGAGATTGAGCAGCCTTTTCAACTTGATCAAGGCCCCTTGTTTCGCGTGCAATTATGGCAGTTGCAGGAGACAGAACATTTGCTGCTAATAGCATTGCATCACGTCATTTTTGATGAGTGGTCAAGTGGGGTGTTGATTCAAGAATTAGGAGAACTGTATGCATCCGAGGGCAAATCGGTTTTGTTGCCACCCTTACCCATTCAATACGCAGATTTCGCTCACTGGCAGCGAGAATGGCTACAGGGAGAAGTTTTGAACAGCCAACTACGCTACTGGAAACAGCAATTAAAGGATGTCTCGATTCTAAATTTGCCCGGTGTTGTTTCTCGATCGCGCACCCCTTCATTGTCACCCCATCAGGGAGCCAGCCAGCTACTAGAACTGCCACAGTCATTACTCACTGCACTAGAAGCCCTAAGCCACCAAGAGAGCGTAACGCTGTTTATGACGCTGTTGGCAGCCTTTCAGACGCTATTACATCGTTATACGGGACAAACAGATATCGCGATCGGGTCTCCCATTGCTAACCGTCACCGTAGTGAACTAGAAGGATTAATTGGGTTTCTCGTCAACAGTCTGGTACTGCGAACTAATCTAGTCGGCGATCCAACCTTTCGGCAACTGTTAGACCGAGTGCGAGAGGTTACCCTGGCAGCCTACGATCACCAGGATTTACCCTTTGAGAAGCTAGTAGAAGGTTTGCAGCCCGTTCGTAGTCTGGGTCAAAATCCGCTCTTTCAGGTGGTCTTTGCTTTACAAAATACCCCGATCGAGCAGCTTGTATTACCTGGATTAGTGCTGAGTCCAGTCGCATTAGAAACTAAAACTTCTCGCTTTGATCTGGAGCTATATGTTTGGAAGTGTGCAGACAACTTCAGAAACCTCTGGGGCGAAGGTTGGCAGCAGTCAGACGGATTGCGTGGCGTAATTGTCTACAACACTGATTTGTTTGATTCAACGACGATCGCAGCGCTACGACAGCACTTTCAAACCTTACTACAAAGCATTGTTGCCAACCCAGACACCCCTCTCTCTGCGCTTCCTTTATTAACTCCTACAGAACAACAGGCTTTGTTACAGCAGTGGGCTAGTAATCAATCCAGTTATCCGACTGTGGGAATTCATCAACTATTTGAGGCGCAGGTTCAGCAAAGACCCAGTGCGATCGCTGTTCAATACCACCAATCATTCACTTACCAACAGTTAAATCAGGGCAGTAACCAACTAGCGCGATATTTGCAGCGACTGGGAGTTAGTGCGGGAATGCGGGTAGGAATTTGTCTAGCGCGAGGGGTTGAAGCGATCGCCGCAATGCTGGCAGTTCTAAAAGCAGGAGGCGCTTATGTTCCGTTGGACTCCAGCTATCCTCCAGAACGCCTGCATTTTATGATAGAGGATGCCGAAATTTTGGTAGTTCTGACTCAATCAGACTGGGTAGAGTTAGTACAAACTGATAGAACCAAGATCATTTGTCTGGAGCAAGAATGGGATACGATCGCTCAAGAGTCGGATGAGAATTTGTCTGTTCCCTGCACCGCGAGTCAGCTTGCTTATGTGATCTACACGTCTGGTTCAACAGGAGCGCCCAAAGGAGTCATGGTGCCGCATCAAGCCGTCAATCGACTGGTGTGTGAAACCAACTATATACAGATAGAACCGGGCGATCGTATTGCTCAGGTAGCTAATCTCGCGTTTGATGCAGCCACCTTTGAAGTGTGGGGCGCATTGCTCAACGGAGGACAACTAATTGGGATTGAACGAGAAACTACGCTTTTGCCAACTAGGTTTGTCGCCCAGTTGCAGCAGCAGCAGATTAACACACTGTTTCTAACGACAGCCTTGTTCAATCAAACGGTGAGCCAGATTCCGACGGCCTTTCGATCGCTGAAGTACCTGCTATTTGGCGGCGAGATGGTGAATGTTGATCGAGTGCGATCGGTTGTACAACAAGGCAAGCCTCAACATCTAATTCATGTCTACGGGCCAACCGAAAATACAACCTTTTCTACCTGGTATGAAGTCGAGGCTATTTTGGAGAATGCAACAACGATTCCGATTGGTCAAGCGGTTGCTAACACTCAGGTTTATCTATTAGATGACAGTCTGAATCCAGTGCCAGCGGGGGTGAGCGGCGAAATTTATTTAGGTGGAGATGGACTAGCACAGGGATATCTAAATCGTCCGGAGTTGACAATAGAAAGGTTTATTAACCCCTTCTCACGGCTCTATAAAACTGGCGATCGTGCCCTTTATCGAGCGGATGGCAATCTCGAATTTTTGGAACGAACAGACCATCAGATCAAAATTCGTGGCTTTCGGGTGGAGTTAGGCGAGATTGAGACAGTTCTCATGCAGCATTCGCTCGTACAGTCTGCTGTAGTTGTTGTGCGTGAAATAGACCTTGATCGACAGCTAGTTGCTTATGTAGTTCCCAAAGGCTTAGAGATGTTGACTGAACGGGAACTACGATCGTTTCTTAAAACAAAACTCCCTACTTATATGTTGCCTGTGGCCTTTGTCACGTTAGACACGCTTCCGCTAACCGCCAATGGCAAAGTAGACCATAAAGCGCTTCCTCCTCCGATCGCTGAACCGCATTCAACCCTCGCACCGACTAACTCGCTAGAAGCCTCCTTAATCGAACTTTGGACTCAACTACTAGGGCGATCCGTTGGCATTCACGATAACTTTTTTGAACTAGGCGGACACTCTCTACTAGCCACCCAGCTTGTCTCCCGCATCCGCGATCGATTTCAGATAGAATTGCCGCTTCGCACTGTGTTTGAAACTCCCACGATCGTCGAATTAGCCCACAAAATTGAAGCTCTCAAACCAACCCAGACCCCAGCGCAACAACGTGAGGAAATAGAACTATGACATCGATCGCTGAGTTTATTTCCTATTTAGAAAGCCTGGATGTGCAAATCTCGATCGACCAGGATTCAGACCAAATGCGGTTGCGCTGTAATGCACCCGAAGGAACTCTGACGACCGATTTGCGCCAAGCGTTAGTTGATCGCAAAGCTGAACTAATTGCATACCTGCGATCGCGTGCACTTCAACCAATCACGATCCAACCAGCCTCTCAGGGAAGTGTGTTTCCGCTATCTTTTGCTCAACAGCGGCTATGGTTTTTGCACCAACTCACACCCGACAATCCTTTTTACAATGTGCCTGCTGCCATTCGCCTAACTGGAACACTCGATCAAATTGCATTAGAGCGATCGTTTTGTGAAATTGTGCGCCGTCATACCGCCCTTCGGACAACCTTCACAACTGTAGACGGGCAAACAGTTCAAGTCGTCGAGCCTGATGGAAAAGTTAAGTTATCAGTGGTTAATTTACAGACTGTGGCGGTTAGCGATCGAGAACATATCTGCCAGCAATTAGCAGCGATCGAAGCTCAACATCCGTTTAACTTAACGACCGATCCACTGTTGCGGGTAACCTTATTGCAGCTTAGTTCAACTGAGTCGATTTTATTATTGACGCTGCATCACATTGTTGCTGATGGTTGGTCATTAGGAGTTTTAGTTCGAGAATTAGCTTGTTGCTACACAGCATTTGTTGAAGAACGATCGCCTGATTTACCACCCCTACCGATTCAATACACTGACTTTGCCTGCTGGCAGCGCACCTGGTTACAGGGCGAAATTTTAGAGAAACAACTAGCCTACTGGCGCAAGCAACTAGATGATCTGCCAGAGTTACAGTTGCCCAATGATTACTCGATTGGCGGAACTGCTCAACGTCCTGCTGTCCCAACCTATCGAGGCGCTACTCATCCACTACAACTCTCACCGACTCTCACTCAAAAGCTAATAGACCTTAGCCAACAATCCGGCGCTTCTCTATTTATGACTTTACTGGCAGCTTTTCAAACGCTGTTATACCGTTACACGGGGCAGGAAGACATTGCGATCGGCTCTCCCATTGCTAACCGTCATCGCAGTGAATTAGAGGGGCTGATTGGCTTTTTTGTGAATAGTTTGGTGATGCGATCGAGTCTATCAGGAGATCCAACCTTTCGGGAATTGCTGGGACGGGTTAAGGAGGCTGCTCTAGAAGCTTATGACCATCAAGATCTACCCTTTGAGAAGTTAGTAGAAGAACTTGAGCCAGATCGAGATCTCAGCCGCAATCCTCTGTTTCAAGTAGCTTTTGCGCTTCAGAATGCCCCGATGCAATCTCTGCAACTACCTGGATTAAGCTTGGAACCTACCCCCTTAGAATCCACTAGCACTCGATTTGACCTAGAAGTACATCTTTGGGAACCTGCTCACGGGCTGGGAAGTTTGTGGCAATCTCAGGAAGGCTTAGGTGGCTTTATTTCCTACAGTACTGATTTGTTTAAGGGTGACAGAATCAGCCGCCTAATTGGACATTATCAAACGCTACTAGAAGGCATTGTTGCCAACCCAGACGATCGGCTGCTAGACCTTCCCTTACTCACATTCCCAGAACGGCAGCAAATTGTCCAATGGAACCAAACCCCCTCGAAAGCTATCCCCGATTGCTGTTTCCATCAAATCTTTGAGACACAGGTAGAACAAGCCCCAGACGCGATCGCCGTTGTATCTGCACAAGGATCGCTCACCTATCAAGCACTCAATCAACAAGCCAACCTTCTCGCGCAAACACTGCAACACCTGGGAGTTCAGGCAAATTCTCTCGTTGGGCTGTGTGTCGATCGATCGCTGGATATGATAGTCGGAATTTTAGCCATCCTCAAAGCCGGGGGAGCTTATGTGCCGCTTGATCCAAGTTATCCGAGCGATCGACTTCACTTTATGTTGTCTGATACTCAGGTGACGATCTTGCTGACTCAATCCTGGTTAGTTCAATCTTTGCCGCCGTTACAAGCAAAAATTATTTGTTTAGATCAGCCATCACCTACCAACCTCAAACCTTGTGAAGTAGTCTCTTCAAGTCCTGATCAGCTTGCCTATGTCATCTACACATCTGGTTCTACAGGCACTCCCAAAGGTGTTCTTTTATCTCATCGTGGCTTGTGTAATGTGGTTGCCGCCCAACAGCTTCTCTTTCACCCGTCTCGTGGTAGTCGAGTTCTCCAATTGAGTTCTCTGAGCTTTGATGCTTCTGTGTTTGAGATAGTCCTAGCCCTTGGCTCTGGTGCTACCTTGTATCTTTCTCCCACACAGTTACCAGAAGTTGCTCTGGTGCAATTTTTAGAAGACAATGCGATCACTCATGCCTTACTCACTCCAGCCGTATTGGCTGTTTTACCAGCGGCAAAGCTTCCTGCTCTTCAAGTGTTGATCACAGGTGGAGAAGCTTGCTCTAGTCAGGTCGTCGATCGCTGGGCAGTCGATCGCCACTTTTTTAATGCCTATGGCCCGACTGAGACAACTATCTGGGCAACTGTTGCCAAGCTGAATCCAGGTGATTGTCCCCTAACGATCGGTCATCCCGTTTTGAACACTCAGGTCTATATTCTCGATGCTAACTTAAATCCTGTCCCCGTCGGCATTCCAGGGGAACTATATGTTGGAGGTGCAGGGCTTGCTCGTGGCTATCTCAATCGACCCGAACTAACCGCCGAGCGATTTATTCGTACCCAATACTCGACTCTTTACAGAACGGGCGATCGTGCCTGCTACCATTCTGACGGAACAATTGAGTTTTTGGGTCGAGTCGATCACCAGATCAAAATCCGAGGTTTTCGAGTAGAACTCGGTGAAATCGAAGCCACATTACAGCGTCATCCAGCAATTCGAGAGGCGGTAGTTGTCGCTTCCAAAGAGCCATCTGATGAGCGGTTGATTGCTTACTTTAGCCTCGATCGCTCCCATATTCAGCAAGCTTTACAAACCCAACACCTTCAACACTGGCAAGCCCTCTACAACCAAACCTATCAATCCCCAACTTCTACTTCCCAATTCAACCTGACAGGCTGGAACAGCAGCTACACAGGCAAGCCGATTCCCTCTGATCAGATGCAAGAGTGGGTGAGCGATCGCGTTCAGCAAATACTTGCGCTCAATCCCAAACGAGTGTTAGAAATTGGCTGTGGTACGGGCCTACTGCTGTTTCAAATTGCCCCGCACTGCCAGAAGTATGTGGGAACAGATTTCTCGAAAGTAGCGCTAGAGTCGATTCAAAAGCAACTAGAAACGCTTCCTCAAGTAGAACTACTCCAGCGAACTGCAACTAACTTTGAGAACATTGATACTGCATCGTTTGACGTAGTGATCTTGAACTCGATCGTGCAGTACTTTCCCAGCGCCGACTATCTAATGCAGGTGTTAGAGAAAGCCATTCAGACTATAGCTCCGGGCGGTGTATTGTTTGTGGGTGATGTGCGAAGTCTCCCTTTACTAACGGCGTTTCATACCTGGGTGCAATTTTGTCAGGCAGATGCAGCAATGGATCGCACTCAACTTCAACAGCTTGTGAATCGATCATGCTTTGAAGAACCTGAACTCGCGATCGACCCCAAGTTATTTGATGCGCTGCAAGACAAATTTCCTCAAGTTCGACAAGTACAAATTCGCCTCTCACGCGGTCGTAGTCACAATGAGATGACCCAGTTTCGCTATAACGTTTTGCTGCATATAGACGCACAAGACAAGCCGCAAACACCGCTACCTCCCATCCAAAAAATTAGTTGGATCGATGCAATTACGGTTGAAGCCATTCAAAAGCAGCTAGTAGAAACTAAACCAGAAATTCTGCTAATTACGAATGTTGCGAATAGTCGAGTCAATGCTGCGGTCAAAGCTGCCAACTGGTTACGCACTCAATCAGCCCCAAAAACCGTGGGACGACTCCGCGACGAGTTGCAAAACGCTACGACGATCGACCCCCAACAATGGTGGGACTTAGAAACAGTACTACCCTACACTGTCGAGATTACCTGGTCAAGACAATCTCAGGCTGGGGATTATGATGTTCTGCTAGTTCGGCACGGCGTTACTGCGTTAATCAACTTATCTACTTCTCAGCAGGTTGACCAATCCTGGAGCCACTACACTAACTACCCACTTCAGTCTCAATTTGCTCGTCAACTCATTCCTGATCTCCGTCAATATCTGAGACAAACGCTACCTGACTACATGGTGCCTTCTGCCTTTGTGCCATTAGAAACGCTGCCTCTCACGGCTAGTAGTAAAGTCGATCGCCGCGCCCTTCCACCGCTAAGTGAAGTAACATCAAGACCATCAAACGCGCCCTCAACTCAAACAGAATCAACCCTGATTGACATTTGGCAAGAACTCCTGCGGCTCAAGCAAGTCAACCCACACGACAACTTTTTTGAACTAGGGGGACACTCCCTACTAGCCACCCAGATGACCTCTCGTGTACGCGATGCTCTGGGTCTAGAACTGCCCTTAAAGACTGTGTTTGAAGCTCCCACGATCGCTCAACTTGCTCCCATTCTAGAAACCTTGCGCGACAGTGCTTTAGAAAGTGCTTTAGAAACTAAAATTCCTCCCTTAGTTCAGCTTAATCGGTCTGCTTATCGGCGCAAACGCTTGGCTCCAGAATCTACACCCCACATTGCTCACAACCTCGACCAATTGAATGAATCACCCTCTGAGCCAACAATCGCACAATCCTTCACAGAAGCTCGATCGCCCCTTGTTCCGCTAACGTTGGGTGACAGTGAACAGCCTTTTTTCTGTGTTCATCCTATGTTTGGGGTTGTGTTTCCCTATCTCGAACTAGCGCATCATTTGGGCAGTCATCGCAGCTTCTACGGACTTCAACCGCTGGGACTAGATGGAAAATCTTCTCCCCTGAATCAAATCGAAGCGATCGCGGCTTACTATATTCGAGCGATTCAGACACTCCAGCCGCGAGGGCCCTACTTTTTGGGGGGTTGGTCATTTGGTGGGCTGGTTGCCTTTGAGATGGCGCAACAACTCACTCAGGCAGGTCATCAGATTAGTTTATTAGCGATGCTCGATACTCCCGCTCCTTGCAACAAACTATCGCTCTATCACAGCCTCAAGTTTCTTTTTGGAACTGCCCTCTGGTCTACGCTGCCGTTTTTACTCGACTATGGTGCATTGGCGACTAATTGGCTTCATTCCCGCAACCCCCGGTTTGCTCGCTGGCAGTGGTCATCGATCGCCCGTCAGATCCCCGAAGCAGCCCGATTACAGCTACTAGACGAATCTGCGATCGCTTCTATCCTAAAAATTGTCTATGCCAACGCTCAAGCTGCCTACCGCTACACGCCGCGATCTTATCGCGATCGCATTATCTTATTCAAAGCGGTTGAGAACTCGGATGCGATGGGACAAGACCCTACACTAGGCTGGAGTGCATTGACAAATAATATTCAACTACACCAAGTACCGGGCAATCATTTATCTCTACTAAAACCGCCCCATGTTCAGACCTTAGCCCAACAACTGAGAAGCTACTTGTCATAAAACAATGGGCAATTCCATAGAAGTTTTTCGCTTCGATGTTCCATGCTTCTGCCCCAAGTTGCCAATTCTGGGTGATTTTCAGACAAGATTTTGATTCAAACCTCACTCGTGCGAGATTTAGGGGGCTGCCTGAATTAACGTGAATTCGATGGAGTTTTCTCGCTTCGTTATTCAGCACTTCTGCCCC
>NZ_JBJPHS010000147.1:0-12476 GCF_052939495.1 Phormidesmis sp. 146-12
CAGAAATCATTGGGCAGACGACATCATAGCGACCCTGGACAATGACAATCGGCAACGCCTGAAGACGATCGCTGTTTTGCAAAAGTTGGTCATCAAAGTCAAAAAACCCTTTGTTGATAAAGTAGTGGCACTCAATGCGGGCAAACGCTTCGGCAAACTCATCTTTGCCAAATCGATGCTGCAATTCTGGATCAGGAAGCAGTTTACTCGTGGTGCCTTCCCAAACCGACCAGGCGCGAGCCGCTTCTCGCCGAATCATCCCGTCCTCACTGGTCAAGCGTTGATAATAAGCAGAGAGTAAGTCTCCCCGCTCACCTAAAGAAATCGGCTCCAAATACTTCTCCCAGGCATCGGGAAACAGATAACTCGCCCCTTCTTGATAAAACCAGAGAATTTCTTTACGCCTTAGCAAAAAGATGCCTCTCAGGATTAAGCCCAGACAGCGATCGGGGTGCGTTTGACTATAAGCCAACGACAACGTACTGCCCCAACTGCCCCCAAACACGACCCATTGGGAGATTTGAAGATGCGATCGTAGCCTCTCAATATCGCGCACCAGATCCCAGGTTGTGTTTTCCCGCAGTTCTGCATGAGGCGTACTTTTGCCACAGCCTCTCTGATCAAAAATCACAATCCGCCACCGCTGCGGATCAAAATATTGCCGATACAAAGGAATACTGCCCCCTCCTGGGCCGCCATGCAGCAACACAACAGGCTTGCCATCCGGGTTGCCCGACTGCTCAAAATAGAGCGTATGCAGGTCAGAGACTTGAAGCATCCCCGTGTCGTAGGGGTCGATCGGCGGATAAAGTTCGCGCATAAGACAGCCCTGGATTCTAGACAACTGATCTTATTCTCATCCTCTCGCGAAGCGTGCCGCCAGCGGCAACCCCTCATCTACGTTTCAGTCCTTTCAGCCCCTAAATCCCCCAATCTGGGGGACTTTGAACTGGGACATTTAATTCACTCAAAGTCCCCCAATTTTGCGGGATTTAGGGGGCGAAGATCTCAGCGCCGAATGGGATACTCCCGCTTCTTACCGCCGCAAACTCCGTGGATCAAGCGCATCTCTCAAGCCGTCTCCCAACAGGTTAAACGCCAAAACCGTGAGAATAATCAACAAAGCAGGCGGCCAAATCAGCCAGGGTTGCAGCACAATAATCGAAGCGTTAGTCGCCAGTGATAGCATATTTCCCCAGGACGGATCGGGCTGCTGAATGCCCAACCCAATCAAACTCAAAACCGACTCCGCCACAATAAAACTCGGAACCGACAGCGTAGCCGAAATGATCACATAAGTCGCCGTCTGCGGTAAAACGTGGCGAATGATGATGTAGAGCGGCTTTCCTCCCATGGCCCGGGCCGCCTGCACAAACTCTCGCTCCTTAATCGACAAGACCTGACCGCGAATCACTCGCGCCAAACCCGCCCATCGAATAAAAGAAGTAATGAGAATAATCAGCAAAAATCGTTGTCCGCTAGACAGTCCCACCGGAAGCACCGCCGCCAGCGCAATCAATAAGTAGATATCTGGAATCGTCATCAACACTTCAACCAGGCGCATCAAAACGCTGTCGATCGCTCCCCCAAAGTAGCCAGAGATCCCCCCCACCAACATCCCCAACGGAAAGGACAGCGCGATGCCGATCAGTCCAATACTGAGGCTAATCCGGCCGCCATGCACCAGACGACTAAATTGATCCCGCGCCTGCTCATCGGTGCCAAGTAGATTAAACTTTGCGCCGCCATCTGTCCCAAACAAATGCAGGTTGCCAGGAATGCCAGAAAATAGCTCGATTTCGTCAAATTTGGGATCGCTGAACGAAAAGCGAGTCGGCAACGGTAATTTGACTTGAAGGAATCGGTACTCGTCGCCCTGCACAAATAACCTCAGCCCAGAGGGTTTGGAGCGATCGACCTTCAAAGCCCGATCGCCCGTCTGCAAATCGACTGCGCCCTGAGTGGTGGGATAGACGTGAGGGCCAATAAATTTACCCGATTGGTCAGTCCAATACACTTGACTCGGCGGCAAGAGTGCCCCATCCGTCTGCGAAACGTAGGGATCATAAGGGGCTACAAATTCTGCTGCAATCACGGCTAGATAAAACACCAGCAGCAGCACGCCTCCAAACTTGGCGAGAGAATTCTTTTTGAGTCTTTTCCACCAATCCATAGCGTGTCAGAAGTAAGGGTTTTGAGAATTTACTGCTCGCGGCTAGAAACGATAACGCGATCGTCCTCTTCGTCAGAATCAACCGACAGGATGGGTTCCAGAATACTATTTTCCACAGCTTCTGAGAAGATCGAGCCACTTTGAGGCGGCAGCATGGGATTCATAATAATCTCAACGATCGTTCTCACTACACTGGTCAACGGAATCGCCAAAATGACACCTAGCAGTCCGGCAACTCTCGCACCAACCAATAGAGAAGTCAAGATAATGACGGGACTCAGCCCGGTGAGGTTGCCCATAATTCGAGGCGCGATCAGGTTGTCTTTGACCTGCTGAAGGGCGATCGCTGCCCCCAACGCTTGCAGAGCCAGCCACCAGTCGATAAAGGCGATGACGATACAAACGGTGGCAATCCCCAAACTGGCTCCAATAAAAGGAATCACCTCCATCACGCCAATAAAGACCGCAAACAGCAAAAAGAACGGCACCCTCAGCCACCAAAACGCCAGCGACAGGGTAACCGCCATGAACAAACCCAAGAGCAACTGCCCAGAAGCAAATCGCTGCAAACTATCTCTCAGAGATTCCGTCAGGCGTTCTCGAATCGGAGCAGAAAAAATGCTGGTGAGTCCTTTCCAAATTTTCTCGCCGTCCAACAACAGATAGAAGGAGATCACCAAAATTAGAATCAGATCCAACACCCAGTTGAAGGTGCCCAGAACCAGTCCAATTCCTGTGGAAGCGATCGTTTTTACCTGTCCCTGTACCTGAGCAGAAAGCTGTTGCTCAAAAAATGAGAGATCGAATCCTAAGTGACGCGCCTGACTCCAACTTTGTAGCTCGTTTAGCTGCTGTTGACCCGATTCGACCAGTCCCGGCAGATTGGTGACGAGCTGTTGTGCCTGAGTGAAAATGCGAGGGGCGATCGTCAGTCCGGCCAGTCCCAAAACGAGCGCGGCGACGAGGTAAACAACAGCGGCCGCAATTCCACGAGGTAAAACGGGGCGAAGGCGATCGACCGCATAATTGAGCAAAAAGGCAATCAAGCCAGCCGTGACCAAAACGCTAATCAGTTCGCCAAAGTAAGTTAGCGCATTCAGCGTCAACCATCCTGTGACCAAAATCAGCAGCCAGGTGATCAAAAACTGTTGAATGGGGGAGAAAAAGCGATCCATGAGCAGCTTGGGGGCGAGGGTCAATCCGTTTATCGAGAATTTGGGTAAAAACCCCGTCCTTCTGGGACGGCTTTACCGATATTTTTGCTAAAATAGCAATAAGTCGCCACAGGGCATTGGGAGACTTTAAACGGACGTGGAGGGATGGTAAGACTACTTCGGTAGCGCATCTCAGTGAAGCGTCAAGGAATCCTCGATCCTTTAGAACGAGGAGGTATGTCAACAACGTTAACTGATTGTGGGACAGGCTAAATGCAGAACGATCGCTGCTCTGGCTGTCCCGCCCTCATCGTCTGCTTTCATCCTAGATTATTCGTCCGGCTTTTCGTGTTCGACGACAAACACATTGGAATATAGATTGGCAATAATTTGTTTGCCCTGCTGAGTCAGTGAGAGATAGTACAACGCATCTTTGACATAGGGATAAACGCCATGCCAATAAAACTTGGGATAGTTGCGGCGCAGATCGCCAGGGTGACGATATCCCAGAGCTTGATTAACGCCTGTTTCTTCAAACTCGTAGTAGAGGGCGCTGATTTTTTTGAGATAGCGAGGGTCACTGAGTTGTCCGATTAAATCAGACGCGCGAATTAAACCGGGGTAGTTAACAGTGTCTTGGTGATCTTCGGCAGCGGGGACGGGGAAGCGGGTCAGCTCAATATTGCGCTTGACCAATTCGGCATCAATCAGCTTGTGCCCACCAAATCGTTCATCAACAAAAAGTTTGGCACGATCGACGTGGTAAGGAGTCAAAGCGGCATCAGAGGCACCAGGCGCTAAGGAGACCATTTTGCCATCTCTTCCGGTGGAGTAGGTTCGCCCATGATCTTGACGACAAACGCCTTTGACGTAGCCAATGTCATGACAAACGAGCGAAATGATGAAGTGGAGCCAGTCTTCACACGAGACTCCGCCTTCTCGAATGTGGCGACCCCGCAAAATTTCTTGACCGACGAGGGTGACTAAAATCGAATGTTCGACGTTGTGATAGAGCGCATCACTGTTGGCAATATTCTCCATTGCCATTGAGCCGACCCAGCCGATAATGTCTTCGTAGTCAGACTTCCAACCGCCGTAGGTGCGACGATAGCCATCTTTGAGCTTGTTAACAAAATCATCAATCAGGAGTTCTGTGGCGTTAAACATGGCGGGGCTGTTGACTCGGTTGGGCAAGCGATCGGGTAACTCATCTTAGTCTTCCCTTTATTTTGATAACTTCCGCGCATTTTGGGGAGGGAGAAAAACACAGAATTTGAGCGCAATTGATTCTAAACACCCTCCAACCGATTCACCCGATCGCAGGATGCCAACTGATTCGATAGAGCTTATTGTAAAGTAATTCCCTGAACTGACTGACTCGGCTAACCCTTCAAAAAAGTTGTGAATTCTCTATGGAACAATTTTGTAAGTCCTAAATTGACGATCGCATGACAAATTCAACGTGACAAATCAAAATTTGGAAAACGATAGAAATTCCAAGGCAATAAGTTCTGGTTGACCAATCAAAGTCCTAGATCGAAAGTGCATTTGAGAATTGTTCACAAATTTGATCGAGCAGTGGTCTCTAGTACGTTGTGGGTAGCGATCGCGATCTATTTTTTGTTTTTGGCGAAACTGGCGATCAACGGTGATTACTACGATGACATTGCCGCTGTCATTAATTTCAACACTCATCACGACAAGCACGAAACGATACGCCAAAGTAGCTATATAATAGTGGGGAGCGATCGCGGGTATAGTTTAGTGGCAAAATGAATGCTTCCCAAGCATTAGTTGCGAGTTCGATTCTCGCTACCCGCTTAGGTTCTGACTGAGCACAGCCTTTGATTTTGAGTAACACTTCTCCAAAACACTTCTCCAGCGTAGAGTGACCTTCGCAAGTACTAGGAGCGATCGAGATGACCCTCGCCACCCAACAGCGCCTCAGTTTCGAGGATTATCTTAAATACGACGATGGCACTGACACCCGCTATGAACTGGTCAATGGAGAACTGATTCCGATGAGTCTTGGTAGCGGACAACATGGAGAAGTCATTCACTTTATTGAGAAGCAGTTGAGTGCAGAAATTGAGCGATCGAGTTTGCCCTGGGTCGCACGTCAGGCAGTCATTGGCATTCGGATTCCCCGTGGCTACCGATGGGATACGTCTCGAATTCCTGATGTAACCGTGATTCCATTAGAACAGTGGCAAACTTTACGTAACCGTGAGGCCGTGATCGAGCTAAACGAAGCGGCCCCCTTACTGGTAGTAGAAGTGGTCAGTGAATCAACCAAAACCGTTGACTATCGAGCAAAACGGCTGGAATACAACTTTCGCGACATTCCAGAATATTGGGTGGTCGATCCTCTAGAGAGCAAAATCACTGTCTTCACACTGGTCGAGGAATTTTATGAGGGCAGTGAGTTTAGAGGCAACGATCGTATTCTCTCCGCTACTTTTCCAAAATTGACGCTGACGGTGGATGAGATTTTGACTGCGACATAGCCCCGTAATGTTTGCAAAAAGAAGTGAAAACTCTGGTGTGTAGAGAGAACCGGGGTGCGTTATGATAGTGCTTCTGAACTCTCGATCCGTCCAAACAAATCTCTTGCACTAAAATGTGAGAGAGGTGAGGTGTAGGCTGCACAATTTTGTGTGCATACGCATCGGCAGGAGGCGAACTTTTTACGGAGATACCACTGGGAAACTATTAGCATGGCCAATCAGAACACGTTAGCTATTGATGTCGGCTTTACTCACGAAGATTTTGCGGCGCTACTCGACAAATACGACTACCATTTCAGCCCTGGAGATGTGGTGGCTGGTACCGTGTTTAGTTTAGAGCCAAGAGGCGCTCTGATTGACATTGGGGCCAAAACGGCTGCCTATATTCCCATTCAGGAAATGTCAATTAACCGGATTGATAGCCCCGAAGAAGTGCTGCAATCCAACGAGACCCGCGAATTTTTCATCCTCGCAGACGAAAACGAAGATGGTCAACTCACCCTCTCGATTCGTCGGATCGAATACATGCGAGCATGGGAGCGAGTGCGCCAACTTCAAGCCGAAGATGCAACGGTGCGATCGATTGTCTTTGCCACAAACCGAGGCGGTGCCCTGGTGCGAATCGAAGGGCTACGGGGCTTTATCCCTGGTTCTCACATCAGCACCCGCAAGCCCAAAGAAGAACTCGTCAGCGAAGAGTTGCCTCTAAAGTTTTTAGAAGTGGACGAAGAGCGCAACCGTCTGGTTCTCAGCCATCGTCGTGCTTTGGTTGAGCGCAAGATGAATCGTCTGGAAGTGGGCGAAGTGGTGATCGGTACAGTGCGCGGCATCAAACCCTACGGTGCATTCATTGACATCGGCGGCGTGAGCGGTTTGCTACACATTTCTGAAATTTCTCACGATCACATCGACACGCCCCACAGCGTCTTCAACGTCAACGACGAAGTGAAGGTGATGATTATCGATCTCGATGCAGAGCGCGGTCGGATTTCGCTTTCGACTAAGCAGCTTGAGCCAGAACCCGGTGATATGGTGAAAAACCCCACCGTAGTTTACGAGAAGGCTGAGGAAATGGCTGCTAAATATCGTGAACAGATGCAAATCAATCAACAAGGTGGTGCGGCTCCAGTAGCGGCGATCGAGGTAGCCGTTGAACCCCCTATCGACGTTGAAGTGCCTGATGCAGTTGAAGAAATTGAAGATCTGCCTCCAGCGACTGAAGAAGAATAAGGCAGGCGTTTGATTTGAGACTTTAGAGACGGGGGAGCAATCCCTCTTTTTTTTGACCGTTTTTTGACTAATTTTGGGGGTGAGTTTTGGCGATCGTTCACTGTGGGTCGAATGTGTTCTCGGATGTTCAGGCGATTTTGTTTGACAAAGATGGGACGCTGGCCGATTCTCAGCAGTTTCTCAAAGTTTTGGCAGAGCGGCGATCGCATCTGATCAACCTCCAGGTTCCCGATGTGCAGTCTGCTTTGTTGGAGGCGTTTGGTGTGCGTCAAGGTCAACTTGATCCCGCTGGACTGATGGCCGTCGGCACTCGACTCGAAAATGAAATCGCGGCGGCAGTCTGTATCGCCCAAACAGGACTGGACTGGATCGATTCTAAAACGATCGCGCAGTCTGTCTTTGAGGAAGCCGATCGCTCCTTGCCCCGCAAAGCGTCTCTAACTCCCCTGTTTGAGGGAGCGTTATTCTTGCTCAAGTCTTTAGCCGCTCTGGATCTCAGGCTGGGAATTCTCTCGGCTGACAGTGATGAAAATGTGCGAGATTTTGCCGACTATTCTGGAATTTCGCCCTATCTGCAATTACAAATGGGAACATCAAGCGGACTCAGTAAGCCCGACCCTCAACTGTTAAAAATGGCTTGCGAAGCTTTGAGCGTCTCCCCAGCGAATACGATCGTCATCGGAGATTCTCAAGCCGACATGCAGCTTGCCCGTCGAGGAGGCGCGATCGCTGCGATCGGGGTCACCTGGGGAGGAACCCGCCGAAATAGCCTCACTGATGCGAACGTCGTAGTTGATCAGTTTGACGAAATTCAAGCCTGGGCGTGAGTGCGTGACCTGTAGTAGTCAAAAAAATGTTGCTCAGAAGCTCTCTGGGGCTTGGGTGGCTCAGGGGCACTTCTGGCAAACCCCTGAATTTTTTTAAACAGCTCATCAAAATCGATCGGCTTGCGAATCAGATCGTTGACCCCAATCTCAGAGTAGGGAAGGGTAGACAACTCATCGTGGGCAGTCATAAAGACGATCGGCACCCAGGAAGACTGGCGGATGCGCTGTGCGATCTGATAGCCGTTTAGCCCTGGCATCATAATGTCAAGCAGCACCAAATCTGGTGGAGAGGCTTGAAACTGATTTAAAGCGCTGGTGCCATCGGTAGCAGACTCGACGAGGTAGCCTTCTGTCTCTAAGACGGTTTGCAGCAGAAATAGATTATCTGCAACGTCGTCAACAATAAGAATTCGATAGCTGTGGGGTGGCATCGTTAAAAAAGATATTGAAAGGGGATAAGAACGAACCGTATTGTGTCTCTAACTAGGTATAGTTTTTATCTAAGCTGTAGATCTCTCACTCAAGGTAGATTTCAAGGCTCTGCCAAGAGATGTTTATCTTTTCTTAACAGTTTCTTTATCGGAATAAGTAATTTCACTCTTTCTTTGTCTGCTGCTTTTCAGGTCTCAGATTCAAAAGAGTATTTGTGATCATTGTTAGAAGTACGATCGTCTGTTAAACAAAATCGTTCTATGTAGGGTGTGAGCTACGCGAGACACCCTGATTTCAGACGTTAGGGGTGTATTTCTAACGATCGTCTAAATAGATCTAAATAGAATCGTTCTGGTAGATTTCAAGCATTGATGGTGCGTTTCACTAACTCAACACACCCTACCTGGTTAAATTTAGGATTATAATGAGATGTCAGAATCTCTGCTAAAAGATCCCCAACTTTTTGAAGAAGCCAGGGATCTAACATCAACTTTTTGAAGAAGTCTAGAGTTCAGTCTATTGTCCAGGTCTTTTTATAGAAACTGTCTCAATCTTGGTTGGCAGTCCTGCGGGATCGGTATCTTGACCAAACCACATTACAGCGTAGTGTTTGTAGACAGCAACTCCTACAGCGTTCCACTTCATTGCTTTCCAGCGTTCTTGATTGAGCATCACATCATTGTGCGCGGTGTGATCTTGCCATCCCTTAAAGGCTTTCTCAGCGGTGACATTTTCTCCATAACTGATGTAGGCATTCTCAAACCCGTAGCTGGGATAAGCCGTTTTTAGCCGCTGTGGGGCTGACCACATACAAGGATAAGTTTGGGCATCGTGGGCATCAAAGGCGCAGTTGCTCCAGCTATGGGTGAGCTTGTCTAGATTTTCTGCAAGGTCTTGGGCGTGGCGGTTGGCAACCAATGTCAGGGACTTTGAGAGCGGAATCGGTGGCAAATTATGTTGCGCGCGGTACTGGTTGACCAACTGGTGGAGCTTGGCTTCTTCGGGTTCTAGATCATCGCCATCGCAAGCCGCCGCCAACAAAACTTTTTGCTTTTGGCACACTTCGCCTCCAGATCGGGCAGTTACCTGCGCCGTAGTGGGGGAAATTAAAGCAAGCGAAATCAGGGACGCAACGACCCCTGCGCCCGACCAATATTGGGTTAAATTCATATCAATTTCCGGGGAGTGACAACAGCAGTCAGAGGGCGACTCACTTCATCAGTTCTGATTGAGAAGCGATGCTGTTAGACGATCGGGAAACACACTGCAAGAAGAGAATTCCAACCGCATTTTTTCCGAAGTCAATGATAATGTCAACCTCTGTTTCTACGTCTGAAGTTTTCCCTGGAACGGCGGAAACTAACGGTTTTTAGGTGGCTTTGAGAGAATTAGGAATTACTACGGACTCTATTTTTATCCACAAATGTTGACACTGTGCGGACACACTTCATCTAAACTTTGCAATTGCTGAAAGATACATTTTTTCTCACGATCGTCAACCACGAGATCTACATTCAGGCAGACGACAAATCCTCGACAGGCTACTGGTTTTCTAATCTCCAGTCTCGTAACGAGGGATACAGCGACTCATATCGATGCCAGGCAGCTTCTAACTCAGAGTTTGGCGGTTGGGGAAGAATTTCTTCAAGAGCAACCACCATTTTTGGAACCGTGGCAAAGGTGTAAGTTCCAGTTCCCAGCCCTGCGAGAATGGCCGCTCCTCGTGCAGAAGCTGCCGTAACGGTAACAGGGTGAAGGGGCAATTGCAGAATGTCAGCTAAAAGCTGTTTCCAGGCAGGCTCGATCGTGCCGCCTCCAGCCAGTCGTAGTGAAGTGGGTGTGATCCCTGTTTCTCGTAGTGCATGGAGTCCCTGACGCAGCGAAAAAGCGACCCCTTCTAAAGCAGCCCGCATCAGGTGCGATCGCGTGTGGTGCAATCCCAGTCCAACCCAGCTTCCTCGCGCATGGGGATCAAGATGAGGCGTGCGCTCTCCGGTCAGGTAGGGTAAAAACGTCAGTCCTTCGCAGCCTGGAGACACCGTAAAAGCCTCTGCGTAAACTTCTGACCAACTCATGCTCAACAGATTTCGTACCCATTCCAGGGCGAGTCCGGCGTTTTGCAGAGCAGCCAGGGCATACCACTGATCAGGCAATGCCGATCGATAGAGATGGGTGTGGTAGTGGGGGTGGGCAATCGGCTCAGATCGCAGGGTGGCAATTTGGGCGGCGGTGCCGATCGTGAGTTGAACGATTCCAGGGTCGAGTAAGCCACTTCCCAATAAGGCGGCGGCGGTATCTGCGGCCCCTGAGATGACGGGAAGACCGATCGGCAAATTCAAAGATTCAGCGGCTGCGGGTGTGAGATAGCCTGCGATGTTGTGAGACGCGATCAAGGGGGGCAACCAGTCTGAGCGGAGGTTGAGTCGATCCAAAACTGAAGTAGACCAGCGATCGCTCAACACATCAAACAGCAGCGTTCCAGAAGCGTCTGAAGGTTCGGCGGTGGCGGTTCCCGTGAGGCGAAATCTCAACCAGTCTTTGGGTTGGAAGGCCCAGCGAGCGATCGTGTACAGCGCAAATTCGTGTTTTTGTAGCCAGAGCAAACTGGTGCCAGCCATGCCTGTGGTGATGGGATTGGCGAGGCGATTTTGTAGGTCGAGGATCGCATGATATCGATACAACTGCTCACTCGCGCGCGTGTCTGCCCAAAGAATCGCAGGGTACAACGGCTGACTGTTGGCATCACTCAAAACGACTCCGTGCATCTGTCCCGATAGCCCGATCGCTTGAATCTGATTGCCCCGATTTTGAACGGCCTTTCTGACGGCGATCGCAACGGCTGACCACCAATCTTCGGGATTCGTTTCGGCCCATCCAGGGTGAGGCGCATTGACCGGATAGGGATGAGAAGATTGGGCGATCAAGGTGCCGTCGATCGTCATCAATAGCGCTTTGACTGAGCCTGTCCCCAAATCAATTCCTAACAGCATAATTTTGAGGATGTGACATACTGACTTTGGGTATGGCTGAATAACAGTGAATCGTTGGGAAGCGACATTTCTAGCGGCCCCCTAAATCCCCCACGAGTGAGGGACTTTGAAAGTCCGAGAGGCCTCCAGAAGGGGGATTGTGAGGCGAATTCAGACCATTGTTCAGCAACACCTAATCTTATTGTGGTTCAAAATTCGAGATGGCTGATCCGGTAATTGTATTTGGCAGCATCAATATGGATCTGGTTGCCAGAGTGCCTCGATTGCCAATTCCAGGAGAGACGCTTTTGGGACAGGGGTTTTCGACCGTTCCGGGTGGAAAGGGGGCGAATCAGGCAGTCGCGATCGCTCGCTTGGGAATTCCTGCAATCATGGTCGGACGAGTGGGCGGCGATCAGTTCGGAGAAAACTTATTGAATGGGTTGAAGGCAGCAAAAATTCAGACAGAAGATGTTTTAACGGATACTTCGGTGAGTTCTGGTGTGGCGCTAATCGCAGTAGACGATCGCAGTGAAAACCAAATTATCGTGATTGCTGGCGCGAATGGGAACGTCAATGAAGAGGATGTTACTCGATTAATCCCTCATTTATCTCACGCAACGGCATTGTTATTACAGCTAGAGATCCCGATCGCAGCGGTAAAACTGGCAGCCCAAGCCGCAAAGAAAGCAGGCGTTACAGTAATTCTCGATCCGGCTCCTGCATCCGAAATTCCCCTTGATTTGTATCCTTTGATTGACATCATCACGCCCAACGCTGTGGAAGCGGAACAATTGGTAGGGTTTCCGATCGACAGCCCTTCTCTCACCTCTGAAGCAGCAAGCGTTCTGCAAAAACGAGGAGTCAAAACGGTGATTCTCAAACTGGGTGCCAAAGGTGGATTTTGTGCAACGTCAGAGGAGGCTTTCTTTTTTCCGGCTTTTGAGGTGGAGGCGATCGATACGGTCGCTGCGGGAGATGCCTTTAATGGAGGACTTGCCGCCGCCCTCGCCGAAGGTCATTCCATCCGAGAAGCCGTAACTTGGGGAGCCGCCACCGGAGCGCTATCGACGACAAAATCAGGGGCGCAGGGAGCATTGCCCGATCGGGAGGAGGTGATGAAGCTGATGGGAAGGGATGAGGGATGAGGGATGAGGGATGAGGGATGAGGGATGAGGGATGAG
>NZ_JBJPHS010000148.1:0-12327 GCF_052939495.1 Phormidesmis sp. 146-12
GGGGGCAGAAGCGCTGAAGAACGAAGCAAAAAAACCTCATCGAATTCACGTTAACAGGACATCAATCTGATGAAGTTCTTCGCTTCGATGGTTGCATTTTCTGCCCCCCAAGCTGCCCATTCTGGGGAACTTTCAGACAAGAGAGACGGAATTTTTCATCCCTCATCCCTCCTTCGTCACTCCTCCACATAGCGATCGAGATCGCGCACTTGAGGATCGGGAAACTTCGTCAAAACGCGCCACAAAACGGTGTAACTACCATCCGATCGCCGACTCACCGGACGAAAGGCAAACAGCACATCACTGCTAGGCATCGTCAGAAGATCCTTGAGTCTCCGTCGCTCAGTGGGTAAGAGCGTGCGTCCCGAAGTGATGAGTTCGGGGACTTTGTATTGAATCGATCGCACCAGATAAGTTCGATTGGTGGCAGCAGGCGCTTGCGTCAGGAGCGGTTCGCTTAAGTTAAAGGCGGTGACCTTTCCGGTGATAAAGCGGCGGCGATCGACCTGAACGGCTTCTAACTCAGAGGGCGGACGATAGGTGTAAAAAAAACGCAGCGTTTCGGGAATCGCACTAAGTTTCTCAAATGGAGTTGCGGTCAAAGACTCGATCGCCACGTCTCCCAAATCGGTCATAAACCCATAATCTAAATCCGCCTGAATTAGCTGAAACAAATCACCCTCAACCCGAACCGCCAACCGGGGCGACAAGCCCTCTCGCTGGATCAACGTCGCCAACGGAAAGCGCTCTAACGCAGTAGGAAGCAGCCGATTTTGAGTATTAGAAGCGGTGCGGTAGACCTCAGTTGGCAACAAACGAGCAATTCCAGTCTCAGGTTGAGCGAGAAAGCTGGCGAAAGGCTTCGACTCAGACGGATAGAGATCGTAGGGATTGCGATCGCTCCGCGACGGCGGCACCGGAATCATAAATCGAGCCTCAGTCGGAAAAACGGACTGCACTTCAACTAACCGCTGTCGGCTGGACTGCAAAACAGACACAATATCGTCAGGAGACACAACCGCCGGGATCACAGAGGGAGTCTGATTCGCGATCGCAGTTTTGGCAATTTTGCCGACGATCGCAGGTTCAGCAATGGGCAGCTTTGGGTCAGACGGCGCGCTCAAACTCACCTGTCGAGTCGAACCCTGCGCGAATGCCCGTTGGTCTAGTCTGGCTCTCAAAGGATTCAACGCTTGGGTCGAGGCATAGAGCGCACAGTAGACTTGAGCTTCTTCGGGGCTGGCGGCATCGGTTCCAGCGATTTGACCATTGGTGCCAGCGGGCGGCGCACACATCACATTCGGTTCAGGAAAATTACTTTTGAGAAAGCGATCGACGGCTGAGGTGTAGAGAAAGATCTGCCCCCGGACGGCTCGAATGCGATTGGCATCAGGACTCACCAAAGCTTGCTCAATGCGATTTAGCAAAAACACCTGATCTTGAGCCAATTTTTGAGCCTGTATCCAATAGCTGCGGGAGGGGTCGTCAACGGTCTGAGTGGTACTTGCGGCAGCAGTTTGTTTGTAAAGCAAATTAAAGCAAGAGGCTACTAACACCAGCACAAAAAATCGACGCATATCAGGAACCCTCTTGCTACAGTCAAAACGCTGCGGTTATTTTCTCACTTCAGAGAAATTGCAGAACCACTTCTGAAAGTTTACTATTCAAGGCAATCATTGGAGTTAAGCTGGTTTAGTTGACCTGACAATCTTGTTGATTTCTTCACAACTTTATGAGTACCCAAACCTGTCCGGTGTGCGGAGTTAAGATCCTGCAAATCATTGGGGGCGATCGCGTCATCTTTTCGGCGGGAACCCCTGGCACCAGAGCAACTTTGTGGGCGAGAGTTTGTCAATATAATCAAAAGCCCGGCTGTATTAATCAAAATAAGGACGCGATCGGAGAAATCAAATCCAGCGATCGCTATCAATCTGATCAGTAACTTCTCTTAACAGTGCTCTACCTCAAAAAGGCGATTTAGTCCGACTCATGTATACGTATGCGTTCTTTAAGACTCCTGCACTGTCCTTGAATGTACTTCCTGGGATTGAGGGAGAGGTGCAAGTGGTGAATCGGGGTGAACTGTCTGCCTTAATAGAGCCAGATTTGGATCTCGAAGCGGTGCAAAGAGATGATAATCAGTTAGTCCAGGCGGTGTTGACCCACGATCGGATGATCTGCGAATTGTTTTGGCAGACGACGATTTTGCCGCTGCGGTTTGGTACATTTTTTGTCTCGCTAGACAGCTTGTTAGATCATTTAGAATCCAATCAAGCGACTTATCTAGCCAAGCTCTCTCAACTCGAAGGCAAAGCAGAATATCGGCTCAAAATCACACCTTTAGAGTCACCAGAAGATCCCCTTCCCCCGGACTTGAAGGGCAAACAGTATTTTCTCGCCAAAAAAGAGCAGTACGCAACTCAGCAGGCGCTAAAAAATCAGCAAATGTCCGAACTGCAAATTCTGATGTCGGCAATCGCTCAGTTCTATCCCGATCGCATTCTCACCGAAGCCAAAGCTGGAGTCGAGAAGCTGTATCTACTCGCCGATCGCCAGCAGGAAGCGACTTTGTACGATCGTCTACAAACCTGGCAAAACGAGTGTTCTCACTGGGAATTAATGCTAGGCGAAGCGCTGCCTCCGTACCATTTTGTTTAGGCTAACCCGCCAGCGTGATCACGACACTCAAAATAATCAAGCCAATCAGCACAATCCAAACTAAGTTACGACGAAACCAGGCTTTGCTGAGAAACTCGCCGCCATATTTGACAGGCTGACTTACAGGAGCCGCAATGTCCTGATACAACGTGCATTCTCGCGCATCGGGTCGCTTGGGAAATGTACAAGAATCATCCGCGTCGTAAACACAGGTTTTGCACAATGGTTCGATTCCCGTCGATCGATACAGCGGAATACCGGGATGGCCGTGAGCTTTGAGCGTCGTGCGGCAGTAGGGGCAAGCGATCGCTTTCGCATCAACGGGCTGGTGACAACGAGGACAGTCTGGCATGGGATAGAAGTGAGGAGTGAGGAGGAAAATCCTAATTTATTGTTAGCTGACTTCGGTTACAGATGGCCGTAGTTTAGAGGTGGTCGGTGAAAAGTTCAGCATTAGGGTGTACTTTGTTTGAAAGCTGAGTCCACCTCATAAACAAACCAATGGATGAAGTCGTTCTTGTCGAGTACGATCCACGCTGGTCACTCATGTTTGAAGAGGAAGCAGCGCGAGTTGCCAGCGTTTTGAGTAGAGATCTTGTCGTTCGCATTGACCATATTGGCAGCACGGCAGTACCAGGATTGGTCGCGAAGCCAATTATTGATTTGTTAGTGAGCGTTCAGTCTCTCGTTGCAGCACGGCAATCAGCGGTTTCTCCATTAGAAAAGTTGGGCTACTCCTATTGGTTCGACAATCCTGATCCTCAACGAATGTTTTTTGTCAAAGGTTTACCGCCCAACAGTCCACGTACTCATCATATCCACATTGTTGAATCGGGTAGTATATTGCTGGAACGCTTGCTCTTTCGAGATTATCTCCGAGAACATCCAGACGAAGCATTACGGTATGCCCAATTAAAGCACTGTCTTGCTGAACAGTTCCCAACTGACCGAGAAGCTTACACGAGTGGTAAAACAGAGTATGTACAGTCCGTAATGAAGAAAGTGCGACAAGAGCCAGCTAGTTGAGCGTGATTCAAAGACTTGGCAGTTGCGGATTTAAGAACGCGCTGGAGAGATATTGGGTGGAATTAGTCTGAGCGGCCCAAGAATTTTCTCACTTGATATTCGCTTTCTTGAGTAAAGGGGAAGGATTGACCCATCGCTGCGGTAAATTGGCGATCGGTTTCTACCAGTTCCTCAGTTGGAATTGATTTCCAGGCATCGTGGTCGGCCCAATGAATCACCATCACAATCTCGGTCGCGTCGTTGGGATTGATCCAGACTTCTTTACCGACAAATCCAGGATACTTTGAGAGAATAGGTGTCCAAATTTCAGTGTCTTTTTGGATGTACTGCTCTCGCAACTCTGGGGGCACGTTTACCTTTAGCCACTCGATCACCACGATTGAATCACTCACAGCGACAACGATTTAGACGTTAGCAGAGAAATCTACAAAAATCTGGAATTTCTTCCATTAGGAATAGGGCTAGACAGGGTAAAGTCAGAGTCGATCGAGGGACGGTAAACCCCTCTCTCCGACCTTCGTCCGATTTGACAAAATAAGAAAGTAGGCCAAAAAGCCTGGACTGTCAAAACCGCTTCAGCGTCCGACATAGGAATGCAAATATGGATAACAATTGGTTGACACAAATACTGATGATTGGGGTGGGCACGACTTCTCTGGTCGCCGAAAAGCTAAAAGAAGTGAGCGATGAATGGGTGAGAGACGGCAAACTCAACCCCGAACAGGCCAAAGGCTTTGTCGATGATTTGATGGCCCAACTCAAGCAGGGCAACTTTGAGGCGCAAATGCAGCGTCAGATGAAAAACGTTTTGCAAGATCTGGGTGTCCCCCGTCAGGCTGAAATGGACGAACTGCGCGGACGACTCGATCGCTTAGAACGTCAAATTCGAGATTTGGAAAACAAGCTCTGGAAATAGGGATGTGAGAAAATAAACGAGACACATTTCAGGAGGTCTGGTTTTGAAAGAGATTTTAATCAGCTTCGGGGTCATGGTGGCTTGCTGCGTCGTTTTGGTGGTGGCACAGGTTACCAATCGCACGACGGCGATCGCGGGCACCTTGCCGACCACAACTCAACCCACCGATGAACAGCCCGTTTTGGTCGCTGAAACTCCTAAGCCGATGGCGGCCCCCGTAACCCAACCGGAGACAAAAAAAATGGTGAAGACTGAATCAGGGCTGCAATATGTGGACGAAGTGGAAGGCACAGGGGCGGCTCCCCAACCTGGACAGACGGTGACCGTTCACTATACGGGGACGCTGACCGATGGCACCAAGTTTGATAGTTCTCGCGATCGTGGCGAACCGTTCAAGTTCAAAATTGGCGTGGGTCAGGTGATCAAGGGTTGGGATGAAGGGGTTGGCACGATGAAGGTGGGCGGCCGTCGTCAGTTGACGATTCCTCCAGATTTGGGCTACGGCACTCGCGGCATTGGCCCGATTCCGCCTAATTCAACTCTATTGTTTGATGTGGAATTGCTGAAGGTCGGTTAATAAACTGAAAAGTAATCTGAGTCCGTGGTCGGGAACGATCGCGGATTTTTTATGACCTTCTGAGATCCTTTAAGATCAAGCAGTGGTCTGCACCGTTTTTCTGTATCGCTTTTTATGTCTCAGTCGCTCAACCTGATCAGCGAAAGTCGATGTTTTGAGGGAACGATCGCGTTCTATTCTCACCATTCGACGACCTGCAATAGTCTCATGAAGTTCTCGGTCTATCAGCCTCCTCAAGCTGCGTTGGCTCCCGTTCCAGTTCTCTATTTTCTCTCTGGTCTGACCTGTAGCGAAGAAAATTTTATGGTCAAATCGGGGGCACAGCGCTTGGCGGCTCAAGTTGGGTTGATGCTTGTCGCTCCGGATACGAGTCCGCGCAATACGGGCACGCCTGGGGAAGATGACGATTGGGATTTTGGGACGGGTGCAGGATTTTATGTGGATGCGATCGTCGCTCCCTGGAATGCTCACTATCAGATGTATCGCTATGTCACTCAAGAATTACCGACGTTGATCGAGCAGAATTTCCCCGTTCTTCCTGATAAGCAGGGGATCTTTGGGCATTCGATGGGCGGTCATGGGGCATTGGTGGCAGCATTGCGAAACCCCGATCGCTACCAATCGGTTTCGGCATTTGCTCCGATCGTCACTCCCATTCAGTCTCCGTGGGGACAAAAAGCGTTTAGCCGTTATTTGGGAATGAATCAAGCCGATTGGCAAGCGTATGATGCGAGTGAGTTGGTTCGGGTTGGAAGGCGCGATCGCTTGATTCTCATTGACCAGGGAACCAGTGATTCTTTTCTCAACACGCAGCTATTCCCTCAGGCGTTTGAAAAAATTTGTGCTGAGGTTGGTCAGCCGCTCACCCTGCGAATGCAACCTGGGTACGATCACAGTTACTACTTCATTGCAACTTTTGTTGAAGATCACATTCGTCACCATGCAAAGTTTTTGTGCTCTTAAGCGTTTAACTAAGTACTTTCGGTAGCGTTCTAAATTCAATAAACTCGATGATTGCTAACTTCTCGCCTCACCAAGCTCTGATCGAACAGATTGATCTGATGATTCGGGCCCGCTATCCGTTGCTCTACATTGTTGCTGTCGAAGAAGAACCCGTTGAAGCCGTTTTGCAGCAAGTTGCGACTCAATCTCAGCCCCATCGCCTCGTTCTTTTATGGGATATCGTGCGGGGTTGGAGCGACAACGCGGCCGACAAAGGAACGGTAATGGCAGCGCTCAGTCGCATTGGTAAAACTGCCTCAGAAGACAACACAATCTACGTGCTGCGCGACTTACATCCGATTCTCAAAGCCTCAACCAGCGATAAAAATGCGCCCGTCGTGCGCGAACTCAAGAATCTGATGCGAGAACTCAAGCGCAGCCGAAGCACGATCGTTCTCCTCAGTCCCACGTTAGAACTGCCTGCCGAGCTTGCTGAACAGGTGACGGTGATTGACTTTCCCTTTCCGATCGCCGCTGAGATCGATCATCTAATTGCCAAGTTGGTGGCCCCCGAAAAACTCAAACTGACGGGACTGGCACGAGAACAACTAGTCAAAGCTTGTCAGGGATTGAGTCGATCGCGAATTCAGCAAGTTTTGGCCAAAGCGATCGCTGCCAAACAACAGGTGAATGAATCCGACATCGCAGGCGTATTAGATGCCAAAAAACAAGCCATTCGCCAAACGGGAATTCTGGAATTTTTTACCCCACAAGACTCGCTCAAAAGTGTGGGCGGATTGGACAATCTCAAACAGTGGGTGAGAATGCGTCAGGATGTGTTTACCGAAGAAGCGCGTCGCTATGGCATTCCCAATCCCAAAGGCGTGTTGCTGGTGGGCATTCAGGGCACGGGAAAATCACTCTCGGCAAAGACGATCGCCCACGAATGGCGGCTTCCTTTGGTGCGGTTGGACAGCGGCCGACTGTTTGGCGGAATGGTTGGTGAAAGTGAAAGTCGAGTCAGGCAGATGATTCAGTTGGTGGAAGCGATCGCTCCCTGCGTGTTGTGGATTGACGAAATCGATAAGGCGTTTGGCAATATCACCAGTGGCCGAGATGGCGATTCGGGGACGAGTCGGCGCGTGTTTGGCAGTCTCATTACCTGGATGCAGGAAAAAACGAGTCCGGTCTTCATTGTGGCGACGGCGAATAATGTCCAGATTTTGCCTGCCGAACTGATGCGAAAAGGGCGGTTTGACGAAGTGTTTTTCTTAAATTTGCCAACTCAAGCAGAACGTCAAGAAATCTTCAGAGTACATCTACAACGGCTGCGCCCCAATCGCTTGAGAGAATTTGACTTAGAAAAATTAGCCTGGACATCTCGAAATTTTAGCGGTGCCGAAATCGAACAGGTGATCATTGATGGAATGCACCGGGCCTTCGGAAAAAGTCGCACGGGAGAACGCCAAGATTTCACGACGATCGACATTCTAGACGCAATTCAAGAAACCGTTCCGTTAGCCTCAATCTCCAACGAACAGATAGAATCGTTACAACGCTGGGCAGAACAGGCAGGCGCAAGAAGTGCATCAGTTTGAGGTCTAAAGTTTAATCAGATTAGATACAGATTAAATACCAAGAGGTTTATGTCACACTTTACATCGATTAGAACGCAAATCAAAAATCTGGATGCCTTAAAAAGAGCGCTGTCCGATCTGGGATTCAAACAGGTTGAAATTCACAACACGGCTAGAAATCTGTATGGCTATCAGGGAGACGTGCGATCGCAAACCGCAGAAGTAATCATTCGTCGTCAGTTTGTTGGAGCGCTGAGTAACGATATTGGCTTCAAACAGCAGGCTGACGGAACCTATGAGGCGATGATTTCTGAATACGATCGCAAACACTATTCTCAACAATGGCTCAATCACTTAATGCAACGCTACGGTTATCACACCTTGATCAGTAGTGCATCGGAACAGGGATTTGCGATCGAAGAACAGGAGACCCTGGAAGACGGTACGATCCGCGTCGTCGTTGCTAAATGGAATGGCTGAGTAGGAGGGATGAGGGATGAAAGCAATTAGTTTATTTATACTTCAAAGTCCCCCAGAATGCAGGTTTGGGGTAGAAGCGCTCAATACCGCAGCGAAAAATCTCCTCAAACTCAAAGTGAAATCCCCAACCTCTCATCAAAGTCAGGGATCTCGCAGGCTTATGTTTTTGGAAGCTTATTTTTTAAAGGAAGCGGACTCCTGTAAAACTCACTTCCCTCAGTCCTAGCTGGCCACGTACTCGCGCACACTGGCCTTGCGACGACGCAGATTATCTAACGCTTGGCGCTCAAGCTGCCGAACGCGCTCACGGCTTAGATTCAACCGCTCACCGACCTTAGCTAGAGAAAGCTCGTGACCATCAGCTAACCCATATCGCAGATTGAGAACTTCTCGCTGCTGAGGAGTCAACTCTGTCATTAGATTCTCTAGATCGTGACGCAGAAATTCTTGCGCCAGATAAGTCTCCGGAGAAGGGCCGTCGTCTTCGAGCAGATCTTGTAGCTCGGTGTCTTGATTGTCGCCCACGCGCAGATCGAGTGAGACAGGCTGACGAGACATCAACAAAAACTCACGAATCTGCTCTGGCTCTAGCTCTAGCTTTTTGGCAATCTCACCTGCCGTCGCACTCCGACCCAGTTCTTGAGCCAGTTCGCGCTGGACTTTCTTGATCTTGTTGAGCTTCTCAGTGATGTGAATTGGTAGACGAATCGTGCGGGCTTGTTGAGCGATCGCTCTCGTAATTGCCTGACGAATCCACCAGTAAGCGTAGGTCGAGAACTTGTAGCCACGAGTCGGATCAAACTTCTCAACGCCGCGCTCTAAACCGAGAGAACCTTCCTGAATCAGATCTAGAAACTCAAGGTTGCGCTTTTGGTACTTTTTGGCGATCGACACCACGAGGCGCAGGTTGGCTTCGATCATCTTTTGCTTGGCACGACGACCGCGCTGGAAAATGCCATTGAGTTCTGGTTCGCTAATCGAAACATGCTCGGCAAACTCTTCTGAGGTCGGTTCGTGATCCAACGTCTTGGCAAGGGCTTCTTTCTTTTCTTGCAGCGCCATCATCTGCTGCACCTGCTTGCCATAAACAATTTCTTGCTCGTGGGTCAGCATCGGTACGCGACCAATCTCGTGCAAGTAAGTCCGAACCATATCTGCCGAAAAGGTGGACTTAGTAGTCTTTGATTTGGAATTGGCAGTGGCCATGGTTGCAGTGAACTCCGTAAACGAAAATCTGTGGGGCGATCTGAAATCTGTGGCGGACAAGCTTAACCATGCAGGTTAGCGAGGAGAAAGGTAGAGGTCATCTCTCCATGTAAAGAGGTCGAGAGACGGAACTTAAAAGCTACAAGGGTGAATGAGGATGTGGAGAAAGCTCAAACTCTGGATTCAACTGACCTAAAAAATGTGACGATCGCAGGTGAAGCTATATGTCGAAGTCAGTATGAGTTCATCTTTTATAGTATTACAAATTTTAGCTGGAGTAAAGGGGAATGAATTCACCCGACAGGATGAACCTGGAAACAATTTTCTAGCGATGAAACTAGACGGATTTGCAGTCAACAAACTGGACTTGGCGCTGAACAAGTGAGAAATTGGAGGGGAGGAACTGGACATTGGTGACTCTCTCTATAATGCCGTAGCAATCCATTCTTGAATAGTCTCGCCACATGAGGAAAACCGAACCTTTTCTTTGATAACTTGGAGGGGTAGCCGAACAAATATGAAAAGATAATGAAATGAACCTGAGTCCTTGTGATCTCTAGCTTTGAGCGATTTTGTTAGGGTGCGAAAGGTATCATTGAGGGGTTGAGTAAATTGGTTAAATAATTCTGCTATTTTCTACTAATACAGCAACAATATGACATGAGTATGTCACCAACCGATTTGGTCAGTTTGGTTGAGAAGTTTTAAGCTAAAAAAGCTGTAGAATCCTGTACTTTCAACGGATCAGACTGATTTTGACCTGACGAACAATCAACGGGCGATCGCACTTCAGAGCAACCCACCGCGGCTAGTGACGATCGTCATGAATCTCAAAGTTGTAACCAAAACGTACTACAAGATTTAACGTCAGTTCGATGAGAGTGACTCGCTTCGTTTCAATCGGCTTCAGCCCCCTAAATCCCCCACAAGTGAGGGACTTTGAACGAGAAATATTGTCTCAAAGTCCCCCAAAATTGGGGGGTTGGGGGGCAGAAGTGCTGAATAACGAAGTGAGAAAACTCCATCGAATTCACGTGATTTAGAATCCCAGATCAGCTTTAGCCGCTTCGGCCGCTTTAAACAGGGGGACATCGGGCATTTCTTCCCATGCAGTGTCGCCTACGGCGGCGTAGAAGGCATCGTCATAGGGACGGGTACGAATCACGACAGGCATCGGGACGGCATGACCGAGAATCAGCGCTTGCTGTTTGGAGTCGAGTTTGGCTAAAACCGATCGCAGACTTTGCCCGCCCGAAACTCCGGTAAAAATTGCGTCGATGTCTTTTTCGTCATTCAGTAGGGCGGTGATCCGGGTGCCGATCTGCGACATGACTTCGTTATCGATGCCAGAGGGCCGCTGATCGACGACCAAAAGCGTGACGAAATATTTCCGCATTTCACGAGCGATCGTGCCAAAAATCGTCTGCCCGACGGTAGCAGGGTCGAGAAATCGGTGCGCTTCTTCGATCGTGACGACTAGCTGACGAGGGCGATCGCTGACGTTCTTGGTTTGCAAAAATTTCTCAGCTTTGCGGACATACGCTTGGTGAATCCGTCGAGCAATGATGTTGGTTGCCAGCATATAAGAGAGCAAGTTGGACTGAGAGCCAAATTCCACAACGACGTGTTTGCCGTTTTCGAGACACTCCAGAACTTGATCGACGTAGTTATGGGGGCAACTGTTGCGGATGTATTTCAAATCGTCCAATCGGGTCAGTTTGCGCTGGAGTGCCATGATTGACGATTTGCTGCCCATTTTGGTTTCACAAAATTCTTGAATCTCGCCGTTGCTCATGGTCAGCAACCGATTGATCCAGGCTTTGCCAAACTCGTTTCTGAGAATCACGGCATTCTCTAGACTGGCTTCTGAAAGGTTCAATTCGCCGCGCACCAGCATCAGATCTTCGACTTCTAGCTGGTCGTAGCCGATATAGAGTTCTTGGGCATCTTTGACGCCGCGCCGCTTAGTCGAATCGGGATCAAGGGTAAACATTTTCACCTGTCCCGGAAAGAGTTGCCGCAGTCCTTTGACGGTACTAAACTGTTTGCCTTCGCGGGTCGCCTCCCAGCCGTATTCGGAGTGCATGTCAAAAATCAGATTCACCGCCGCCTGTTTACGGATGATTCCCGATAAAAGCAAGCGAGTCAGAAACGATTTCCCAGTGCCAGACTTGCCAAAAACGCCGTTACTGCGTTCGACAAAGCGATCGAGATCCAGACAGATCGGCACATCCATATCGATCGGCATTCCGATGGCAAAATTTCGCCGCGTCGGGTCGTCTTCCCACCCAAACACCGCCCGAAAATCTCGCTCGCTGGCATCAAACACCTGACTAAAGTGACTGGGAATCGTCTTCACCGGAAGCAATTCGATATCTGCGCTGGAATTCGCTTCATAAGAGGCAAGTTTTGAGTCTTGAGTTTTGCGCTTTGAGGTTGCTTTCTTCGGCTCTCCTTCAGTTGGAGTAAACATCAACATGGGGGTGAGGTCGATCGTGCCATACGTACCACTTCCAGCGAGAACTTCTTGCAAAAACGTGTTGCTCGGATCGGGGGGATTGGCGACAATGCGAGGGCTAGAAGTGCCGAGTGAAACGTCAGTGAGCATACAGAAAAAGCGCGATCGCACCCCTTGCACCACCAAAAATTTGCCCACGCGCATCTCTTCAACCGACACGTCAGCATGGAGGCGCACTTCTAGCCCCTGACTCAAAGAACCCTGAATCACGGAGCCTAATGGTTTTTCTGGAATCATGCGAATCACCGATCGACCTTCTGCCTGATCGTACCGCGATTCTTGTGAGTCAATACAAGCGTTCTATAGTTTAACCAACCTGCTGCTGCAATCTGTAAACAACAGTGGCGTAGTAGCGAATGTATTTTCCTTCGTTAACGTGAGTTCGACGGAGGATAGAAGCGCAAAAGGAAAGCTGAGACTACCGTTG
>NZ_JBJPHS010000149.1:0-12225 GCF_052939495.1 Phormidesmis sp. 146-12
TACTTCCCTCCTAGCTTCCTTTCTCGCTTTCCTGAGTTTTGTCAGTCAAGCAGGAGAATAGACTGATGGCGACGATCGTAATGGCCCGCAGAGATCGGTTCATAGCGTTAGCAAAGCGTAGAGTGATCAGTTAATCAATTCTTGCAAGCAATTTCAGGACTTTTTCATGACCAGAGATATCGTTGCTCAGATTCAAGCCTTCAACCAGGGGCGCAACCCAGAGCTGCTCAAGCTCAAATATCAATCGATGGCCACGAATGCGTTCGTTTTTTTGCGGGGCACTTGCCATCTGTTTTATCAAGATTTGCCTGCGGACGCTGCGATCAATAATGCTCCCCCGGTCTGGAGTTGTGGCGATCTACATCTGCAAAATTTTGGCAGCTACAAAGGAGACGATCGCCTTGTTTATTTTGACCTCAACGACTTCGACGAATCGGCTCTAGCGCCCTGTACGTGGGATGTAACCAGATTTCTCACCAGCGTTTTGGTCGGCGCGCATACTTTGGATATCAGCGACGAAGAAGCCCAGGGACTCTGCAATTATTTTCTAGAAAGCTACACCGCTGCCCTCGCTACAGGTAAAGATCGCACCATTCATCGTGAAACCGCTAAAGGGTTAGTGGCTGACTTGCTCAATCGGTTGAAACTGCGCGATCGCAAGTCCTTTCTCGCCGATCGTACTGACCTTAAAGGCAAACAGCGCAAGCTGAAATTAATTCCAGAGAAAACCACTCCGGTCACGTCTGAAGAGCGATCGCAGGTCACCGATCTAATCCACACTTGGGCAACGACTCAGAAGAATCCCCAATTTTTCAACGTGTTGGATGTCGCCCATCGCATTGCAGGAACGGGAAGTCTGGGACTCGATCGCTACATCATTCTGGTCGAAGGCAATGGCTCACCTCACGCCAATTATTTGCTGGATTTGAAGGCGGCGCGATCGTCCTCCCTCCATCCCCACCTACAAATTCCCCAACCCAATTGGAGCAATGAAGCAGGCCGAATCACCAGCATTCAGCATCGCTTTCAAGAATCACCGCCCGCCTTGCTCAACCCCTTACCGCTAGACGGCAAATCCTATGTGCTGCGAGAACTCCAACCGACCGCCGATCGCGTCGATCTCACCGCCTGGAATGGCAAAATCAAACGCCTTCAGCGAGTCATGCAAACAATGGCAGAAGTCACCGCCTGGGGACAGTTACGCAGTGGAGGCCGACAAGGATCAGCGATCGCTGACGATCTAATCGCCTTTGCCCAAGATGCCCCCAACTGGCACAGCGTTGTATTAGATTACGTTCGCTCCTACGCCGCCCAAGTTGAAGCAGACTACATCGTTTTCCGAGACGCTTTCGACCAGAAGCAGATTTGAACTTCTTAACTTCCGACTCTGAGCGAAGACTCTACCGTACGATCGCACGCCTGTACGCCCAACTCTGGATGCTGACGATACTCGTCGCCTGTCGCCCAAACACAAACCGTACGATCGGCACCCACAAAGTATAAATACTCTGCCGTTGGATCATATTTCAGTCCGACTTTAAGATTTGAGAAATCATCCTCACAAATCTCGTAGCCAAACCGCACAATAATTTGCGCCACCAGACATTCCGGCGTATCGATCGATTCTCCAGAGGTGTCGCGTTCTTGCCAAAACTTATCCAAAAATCGCTCCAAAATGGGCAAAACTTTTTCGGGTCTGCCGCCTCTGCTGGCGTAAACGATCGCAGGATTACCCTCAACAATAATGTGACAAGCAGTGTTCATGGGGAGGGATGAGGGATGTAAGGAGGGCTTTGCCCCGCATTCGCGAGGAAGGATGAACGTATCATTTCACATTTTTTGTAGTGCGGCCTAATCCCTGATCTTTGGGGCCTCATCTTTCAAAGTTAGGGGATTTACGGTTCTGAATGGGGAACAGTTGTGAGGACAATATTCTTAAGTTTTGATACAAACCTTCACAGTTAGCTAGAAAGTTGTACTCTATGGTGTTCCAGGTTCCTCCCTCGGCGATCGCAGCCTCCAAGCAGATTACCGATCATCCTCGCTGCCGGATTCTCAAACGCACCCAGTATCGCTCCTGTCACATTCAAATACCAGATGACAGTCAGCGGCTCGCAGCCATTTGTGTTGAAGAAAAATATTACAGTTTTTTTAAGCTAATCAAAGATCACCCAAAAACCCTGCAAGTTGCGGCTCGACTGGTTTATCGGGGCAATGAGGTCATGATTACGCAGACTGCAAAAGGAGATGTTGTTTGGGTTTATGAACCAGATGCCCAGACAAAAACGTTGCCCCGTGAGTCTGCTAATCGTCACTCTGAAGACGGCCTCTGGAGGATCTTGAACTCTTCTCAGCAATATCAGGTGTGTCAGATTCGCGTACCAGATGTCGCAAAACCTTTGGAGGCGATCGTCGTTGACCACAAATATTACGGCTTTATGAGAAGACTTCGCACTGAAAATGAGGCGATCGAGTTTGCAAATCGTCTTGCCAAGAAAGGCAACGAGTCCATGATTACCAAGAGCGATCGTGCCTGTGCTATTTGGATTTTAGAACCCGATGCCACACTCAACCAGTAGTCAGTTGCTCAACCCCAATACTTATCTGAGATGCAGGGATGCCAATGCCAACAAATCAGTTGTTTTCATCCCTCCTCGCGAATGCGGGGCAAAGCCCTCCCTCATCCCTTCCCTAGAGATCCTTCTCGCCCAACTCACGAGACATATAATCAAACGGCTGATCGACAAAATCTGGCTTCTCAACGCCCGTCGCCGCAGACACCTGCTCTTTCACGATCTCCTTCATGATCTGAATGCCGCGCACTGTTGGCCCGCAGGGCACGCCGAGGGAATTGTACGTTTCCCGCAGACCTTCTAAAACACGCTCATCCAATACATCGGTATCACCCGCGACCAGAGCATACGTGGCATAGCGCAGGTAATAATCCATGTCTCGCAGACAAGCGGCGTAGCGACGAGTCGTATAAGCGTTTCCACCGGGGCGGATCAGTTCAGGGAGTTCTTCAAAGAGTCTTGAGCCAGCTTGTTTGACGATCGCCGCCGCATTTGAGTTGATCACAGCAGCGGCCTGCACTCGCCCCATCCCCGTGTCAAAGTAGGTTTTCAGGCTATCAATGGCGTTGCGATCGAGGTAGCGACCCGTCACATCGTAGTTTCTAATCAGGCTTGTTACTGCGTCCCGCATGAAATTTTTCTCCCTATAATCCCTGTAAACCTTGACAAAATAAACTTGAGAGCGCCGACCTACAGCGATTCGTCGATCGCTCACCGTCTATGGAATTTAAGGAAAAGTCTACCACGTGGGGTTGAGCCTAATTTTATGGAGGGGACGATCGTGAAGCATCTATTTAAGAATTTTTACATTGCTTAACATCGCTTAGAACGAAACCACCCTACTGAGACTTTTCTCCGGTAGCATTTGTAATCCTTAATCTGAGTTTAATTCTATAGAATCCTCAGTTTTTTGTAACGAAGGATACAAAATCCCTGTAAGCCTCTTTCTACCATGATGCAGGTAACTAGAACTCTGGCGCTAGAATCCTTGCCAAAGCCGCAAATTCCAGCCGCTAGACGACTAGTTTCTAGCGTAAAGAAAATGGACTTAAGAAAATTCTGAATGAATCTCTCCACAGGGTTGCAGGTTAAGGCAGTGCTTCTTTAATCTGAGACATTCGGAAGGTTTCCCAAATCTAAGTTTTCAACCCCAACGCTCTCGCAACGCAAGACACGAATTAAGGAGTCATTCATGGCAACCCCGCAGGAAATCCTGGCAAAGATCAAAGACGAGAACATCCAACTGATCGATCTAAAATTTATCGACACGCCAGGTATTTGGCAGCACTTGACGCTGTATCAAGATCAAATTGACGAAAGCAGCTTTACCGAAGGCGTGCCGTTTGACGGATCGAGCATCCGGGGTTGGAAATCGATTAACGAGTCAGACATGGCGATGGTGCCCGACCCCAACACTGCCTGGATCGATCCTTTTATGGAAGAACCGACCCTGAGCATGATTTGCAGCATTCGGGAGCCTCGCACCGGGCAGCCCTACAGCCGCGATCCGAGATCGATCGCCCAAAAAGCCCTCGACTATCTCAAATCCACAGGGATTGGCGATATGGCCTTTTTTGGCCCAGAAGCAGAATTTTTCATTTTTGATGACGTTCGCTACGACCAAAATCAGCATGAAGGCTACTACCACGTCGATAGCGTCGAAGGCGTATGGAACTCTGGTCGTCAAGAACCGGGCGGCAACTTAGCGTATAAGCCTCGCAACAAAGAAGGCTACTTTCCTGTCGCGCCGACCGACACCTCTCATGACATGCGGACTGAGATGCTATTGACGATGTTGAAGTGCGGGGTGCCGATCGAGAAGCATCACCACGAAGTTGCGACGGGCGGACAGTGCGAGTTGGGCTTTAAGTTCGGTGAGCTAGTACAAGCGGCTGACTGGCTGATGACCTACAAATACTGCATCAAAAACGTGGCCAAAAAGTACGGCAAGACCACGACATTTATGCCCAAGCCGATCTTTGGCGACAACGGATCGGGAATGCACTGTCACCAATCGATCTGGAAAGACGGACAGCCCACTTTCTTTGGCGACGGATACGCAAGTCTGAGCCAAAATGCTCTCTGGTACATCGGCGGCATTCTCAAGCACGCGCCTTCTCTGCTGGCATTTACCAACCCCACGACCAATTCTTACAAGCGGTTAGTTCCAGGCTTTGAGGCTCCGGTTAACCTGGCTTACTCTCAAGGTAACCGTTCTGCTTCGGTGCGGATTCCGCTGTCTGGTGGCAACCCCAAAGCCAAGCGTTTAGAATTCCGTTGTCCCGATGCGACGGCGAATCCTTATTTAGCGTTTGCGGCGATGCTCTGTGCAGGAATTGACGGCATCAAGAATCAGATCGATCCGGGTGAACCGTTGGATGTAGATATTTACGAACTCAGCCCCGAAGAGTTAGCAAAGGTTCCTTCGACACCGGGTTCTCTCGCAGAAGTTCTCAAAAATCTGGAGAAAGACCACGAGTTCTTAACGACGGGTGGCGTGTTTACCGAGGACTTTATCGAAAGCTGGATTAGCTACAAGCTAGATCGTGAAGTCATTCCCATGAGCATTCGTCCTCATCCGTATGAGTTTGCGCTTTACTATGACTGTTAGTAAGTGACTGTTCAGGCGGGATTGGGTGAATCTGTTTTGAGCGGCGATCGAAATTTAAGTTGATCGTCGCTTTTTTGTTGGCAAAATAAATCGGTTGTATTGACTTGGATTTGAGAAGAGTAAAAGTACTGGAAAATCTGTCGATCGGGGGTGAAACTCTCTCATCCTATTCGTTACACTTATTCACATAGTTGATTAATGTTTCCCAACCTACCATGCCTGAAACGTTGACAAAGCTGGCATATCAAACTTTTTCTCAGGGCAAAAGCTACTTTGGATTGGCACACAAAGCCCTCAGTATGCAAATTCTAAAGCTCGTTGACCCCGCTCCCTCCGAAAAGAAAACGACTCCCATTTCTGCTGATTTGCTGCTCAACATTCAGCAGCGCTTTAATCGAGTGCTTGAAGCCGACTGGCAGGATGCCGAAAATGGGGTGTATCCCGATAGCATTTTGTTTGACAACCCCTGGGAAGACTTTTTCCGGTTTTACCCGTCTGTTTGGTTGGATATGCCCCAGATTTGGGATCGGGCTAACCAGAAGCGTCACCAGGAGTTTTCACCTCAAGTCGAGACGAGTGGCTATCCCAGCTACTATGTGCAAAACTTTCATCATCAGACAGACGGCTATCTGAGTGATATGTCGGCCAACCTGTATGACTTGCAGGTGGAGTTGTTGTTTAATGGGACGGCGGATGCCATGCGGCGACGGGTGCTGGCTCCCTTAAAGCAGGGATTGCAAACCTTTAGCTCGATTGACCCGCGTCAGATCAAAGTGTTGGATGTGGCTTGTGGAACAGGGCGGACGCTTAAAATGCTGCGTGGTATGTTGCCCAAAGTTTCTCTATATGGAGTGGATTTGTCTCCAGCTTATTTGCGTAAAGCCAATCAAATGCTGTCCCAAAATCCGGGTGAGTTGCCGCAGTTGCTTCAGTCGAATGCAGAAGAGTTGCCTTATCTGGATCACTACTTCCATGCAATTACCTGCGTTTTTCTATTTCACGAACTGCCCCCACAGGCGCGCCAGAATGTGATCAATGAATGCTTTCGAGTGATTAAGCCGGGTGGAACGTTTGTGATTTGTGACTCGATCCAAGCCAGCGACTCATCCGAAATGGCTCCTTTAATGGATGGGTTTGCGACCACGTTCCATGAGCCTTACTACCGTCACTACACAACGGATGACTTAGTAAAACGGCTTCAAGATGCGGGCTTCTCAGACGTTTCGACGCAGGTTCACTTTATGAGCAAATATTTGATTGCCCACAAGCCCGGTGAGACTGAGCAAATCCGTCAAGATTCCGAGCAGACACAAATTCCGTTAGAGGTTTAGTTGACGCGAATTTGATGAAATCTCTCGCTGCGGTGGTCAATTCGGCAGCCCCATAAATTCCCCACTCGTGAGGGATTTTGGGTCTGCCTTAATTTGTAACGACAGCGAAGGATTTCATCGAATTCACGTCAGAATTGGCAGCATGGAGGCAGACGACTTGACCACTGCACCGAAAAAATCTTGTCGAACCAATTTTTAATCAGCTTGCTTGGGAGCTAGGAAGTGAGGTTGCTTCTCCTCCTGACTCCAAAACTTCCAAAAAGAAAAGGCACCTCATCGCGAAGTGCCCTTTTTTTGATGCGGATGGCGAGACTCGAACTCGCAAGGCAAAGCCACACGCACCTCAAGCGTGCGCGTATACCAATTCCGCCACATCCGCATAAGCTGGTTTGATCACCAGAGCAAAAGCCGTTTGATTGAGGTTGACTTAAGCCTTAACTAGCATAACAAAAGAATGGAGCTTTGAAGCGCGGAGTTTAGAGATTGATTGTTTTATCAGAAGTTTCAGAAGTAACTTGAGACAAAACCCAGGTGAATTAGAATTTTTGACCCACTCCAAATTGAAGTCGAGTTGCCCCTTGATCATTCACCCCAAAATCGGCTCGAATAATTCCTAGAGGAGAGTTTAGTCGGAGTCCTGCACCAATGCCAAATCCGGCTCCCGGACGGTTACGATCAACCCCCGGTTCGCCCAAAACGCCCTTAGCTGACCCCAAATCAGAGGCAAAATCAGCAAACAGGGCACCGCCGACAATTCGGTAAATCGGAAAGCGATATTCTGCCGAAGCTAATAGGTAACTGCGACCAATACCCACTTCGCTGCCACCGTAACCCCGAACTGAATTAGGCCCGCCCAGCGTAAAGGCGTTGTAGGGAGGCAAATCGCCGATCGTCGTCCCCGCCTGCACATTAAAAGCGAGAACTTCTGGCTGCTTTTGAGTTTGCATTGAGTTCAACAGATTGACGGGTCGGTACTCGGTGTAGTTGGCTTGCAGACGATTAGAAAGAATGTTGCCCTGACCGATCGGTAACGACTGCTCAGTACTCAGCGTCAATAGCGATCCTTGAGTGGGGTTGATGGTGTTGTCGCGCAAGTCGCGGGTCGCGTTGAATCCGACCGTCACCAGGTCGTCAATGCCCGTTCCACTAAACGAAAGCGGACTGCCATCACGATCGCGCCTTGTCACATCACCAGCAGCATCTCGTAAACTAACGCGGGTGTAATTGAGTCCTAGTGAGCCGTTCCAGTTATTGCCCAGGGGACGATTGACCTCAACGCCGCCGCCAAATCGACCTTCTCGCGCTCGATCGCCGTTGGCCAGTTTGCTCTCATCGTCGTCAAACACACGAGAAATGCCTCGTCGTCGGAAAAAGTTGGCGCTGTAGCCCAGTTTGTCAGGTTCAGTCGAGCGGTATGGGCTGACAAAGCGACCGTCGAACTGTACATCCTTCGTCCCAGCTAGAACGTTACCGCTGATCGTTTGTCCGATGCCGCCAACGTTGCGATCGCTGTAGTTGACACTGCCATAGATGCCCAAATCATCATTGAATCCGCCACTCAGGTTAGCCGATCGACTGCGGGCTTCGGTCACAACATAGACAACATCCAGCTTGCGGGCATCGCCTTGGAGATCGACTCGCGCATTGCTAAACAAGCCTGTGTTGACGAGCCGTTGTAAATCTTGGCGAGCCACGTCTTCTCTAAAAATTTGCCCCGGACGAGTCTGCAACTGCTGCTTGATAAAGCTTTCTTGAGTTCTACCGCGAATCGGTTCGCCTTTTTCGTCAACAGTTTTGCCCTGCTCATCGGTAAATTGGACTTTGATCTCGCCGATCGTGCCTTCTGCCACTTCGATCGTCACTACGCCGTCTCGACTCGGAGAAACCGCCACTACTCGCGCCAGATTAAATCCATTCTTGGCGTACCACTGATTAATTTGGTTTGCGCCTTGATTGAGAGCAGCGGGACTGACGATCGCGCCCAGTTGAGCTTTGAGAAAGTCGTTGGCGATCGCGGGAGTGAGGCTCTGCGCGCCGACAAGTTGGAGAGAACGAACGACGATCGGTTGGACTTGAAACGTCACACTCAACCCATTGGAATTCGGCCGACTGTTTACACTCGCATTGGCAAATAATCCCGTGTTTAAAATGGCGGCGACATCTTGCTGAAGCTGACTATTGCTGGTTGTTCCGCCTGGTTGGGTACGAATATTACTGCGAATCACCTGTTGAAGTTCGGTATTTGCGCCTGTGATTTGCACGTCGGTTGCCGTCACCACCAGATCAGACGTGGGCTGAGGCGCATTGCGAACGGGAGGATTCGACGGCGCTGGGGCTTGAGGAACAATCCAGGTCGGCTGGTTAATCGAAGGTTGAGAACTGGGCTGAACTGGGGGCGGATTGATCGAAGGTTGAGTTTGAGCCGAGGGCGAATTTGGGGATGTCTGAGCGGTTTCTGTCGTGGGAATTTGATAGTCCTGATAATATTGAGCAGACCGATCTCCGGGTTGCCCGGTTGCTGAGGTGGTTTGAGGAGCCGTTTCTGAGAATTGCTGAGAGACGATCGTTTCCGGAGGTGCGATCGCTTGTACCCGAACAGAGGCTCCCCCTTCAGTCGGGACAACTACGTCTGATACCGCTCCGTTAGCCAAATTTGCAGCTTCGGGAACGTTGGCATTGGCAGGTTGTGAGACATCCCAAGCAGAAAGAGCAGCAAGGGTACAGGCGGCAACGGTAGGGAAACGCATGGGGGTGAAGGATGAGGGAGGGCTTTGCCCCGCATTCGCGAGGAGGGAGGAGGGAGGAAGTGAGATATTTATAGTCCAAAATGAAGGGTTTGAGCGGCTAATTTAGCGATCGGGACTATCACCAATGACAGATTTTGATGGCTGCGGTTATGACTCGTCGTCAGTTAATTTATCGGATTGGGTTGGTGCGATCGAGCGTCAAAATCCTCAACTGATCAGACATGCCAAGATCTGAAGTATCTTTTGAAATTTAGAGTTTGATTTCAATTATTTCTCGATTGGACAATCAATTCGTAATGCGATGAACAGCTTTTCAGCCAACATTCGTAGTAATTAATGAAGAGCGATCGTGCCTGAGAGTTCCCTTTGGGGATCGCTGGTTTTAATCGCTGGTTTTAACTGTACTGAGCAATTTTATGAATTCACCGCTTCACACCTTGGGCGTTCCTCCAAATGCCTGGTTAGTTGATGAAACGACCGCAGATCTGACCCGTTCTCCTTTGCGATCGCATCCGATCATCGTTGCCACAGATACCAAAAAGCTGCGCGTTGATTTGGCTAAAACAGCGATCGTCGTCATCGATATGCAAAACGATTTTTGTCATCCTGATGGGTGGTTAGCTCATATTGGCGTGGATGTTTCTCCGGCGCGTCAGCCGATCACACCGTTACAAACGTTTTTACCTGTGCTGCGAAGTCTTCAAGTGCCCGTGATTTGGGTGAATTGGGGCAATCGTCCTGATCTTTTGAATATCAGCGCGGCAACTCGCCATGTTTACAATCCCAGTGGTGTAGGCGTTGGATTGGGCGATCCGCTACCCAAAAATCAGGCTCCCGTGTTGATGAAAGGCAGTTGGGCCGCTGCGATCGTCGATGAATTGGAACCTCAGCCCAACGATGTCAGCGTGGACAAATATCGGATGAGTGGCTTTTGGGATACGCCTCTAGACAGTATCCTTCGCAACCTCGGTCGGACTACACTCTTGTTTACGGGTGTTAATGCTGACCAGTGCGTGATGGCGACTTTACAAGATGCAAATTTCTTAGGGTACGATTGTCTGTTGATTCAAGACTGCACCGCCACAACTTCTCCAGAATTTTGCTGGCAGGCAACGCTATATAACGTCAATCAGTGCTTTGGATTTGTCACCACCTCGACCGAAATCACGCAGGCTATTGCTTTGAGTGACCCTCAAGGAGTCGCATCAACCTGAGAAACGCTTGCGAACAGAAAGTTTTCCGGTTTTGGGGTCGCCTGCTTTGTAAGTTTATTGTGGTCAAGAAATACTGCAATTGCGTGCATCTAAGTGCTAACCCAATGAGGCTTTAGGTACAAAATATGGTGATTTCGACTAACTTGAATCCATTAAAGTTGCCCGATTTTAATCGCGATGGCACGACTGATGTGTTCTTACGCAGCGATAACAACAACGCGATCGCGCTCCTCGACAATCTGGGCACCGTCAAGCAAAGAAGCTCACTTCCGTCCCTAGAGAGCAAGTCTGGCTGGACAGAACCAACTCTGGTTGATTTTGACAAAGATGGCACGACTGACCTATTTTGGCGCAACGGAACCACAGGTGAAAATCTAGCCTGGCTGATCAAAGACGGCACCTTGCAAAAATCCGGCTCTCTGCCCACATTAGCGCCCATTTGGGACTACAGAACAGGCGACTTTAATGGAGATAGTAAGTCTGATATTCTTTGGCACAATCAAGCGACGGGTGAAACGGTGGTCTGGCTGATGGATGGGCTGACGATCGCTCAATCTGGCAAGCTGCCATCCCTGCCACGAATTTGGGAAGCCGCGATCGCAGACTTTAACGGCGACGGCAAAACCGATATTTTCTGGCGCAACACTCAAACTGGCGCAAACAGTATCTGGATGATGGACGGCGCTAACGTAGTCAAGTCTGATTCTCTAAAGTCACAGTCGCTCACCAATCAATATGAGATTGTCGATTTCAATGGCGACGGCAAAACTGACATCTTTTGGCGAGAGCGCTTTACTGGAAAGAATGTCGTCTGGGTCTGGGGAAAAGATGCGATCGGATCAGACAATCAAGCGATCGATCTCCCCTCGACACCGGGAGACTGGTCTTATCAAATAACCGATTTTAACGAAGACGGTAAAACTGATTTCTTCTGGCGCAATCCTCAATCGGGCGATAACCAAGTCTGGACTTCTGACGGCGCAAAAGTAAAAGTCAAGGCTTTTAAAGGAATCGGAGGTTTTTAATCTCCAAACATTTCAATCTTCAAGAACAGGATGACCCTTTAATGGCTCTCCTGATGTTCTGGTTATAAGCTAACCTGATTGATCACGAAACCTCTAACCCGTAAGGCTTTTAGCTCAATCTTTTGAGGAAGCTATCAGCAACCCCCCTCTTTTTCACCACAAGTCCAGGAGAGCCCCTTTAATTTTGAGTCATCAACTCAGCCCTGCAAATCTCTGATTTCTTTGGCATTTCTAAACTGTTCCAAAGTCGTTTGCAGGAATGTAATTCTTCGATGCTTTTGGCTCACAATCGGTTGAGCTAAACACTCTAATGGAGTAATTTCTAGTTTGTAATAGCGTTTTTCAGATTGAGGTTCTGTAGGAAACAAGTGGGCGCGATCGACGATTTCGATCTTTTCCACTCGCGCATAATAGCGAATTGCATAAGCTTCATTTTCAAACACTTTAGTCTGATAAAACGCTAACCATTGAGGCTCCCAGCACTTTTTCAGAAACTTCTCAACACTTGCGATCGGAATTCGATACCAACGATACTCGCGTGCAATCTCCAGATCTCGCTGATTGTTCATAACAGCCACGAGAACTCGATCGCCGCTTTTGGCTACAGAACAGTTTGCCATAGAGAAGTCTTGAGCAGTTTCAATCTAAGAATTCCCTTTTTTAGACGTAAGTTTTAACGTGAATTCGATAGAGTTTTTTCGCTTCGGTATTTAACGCTTCTGCC
>NZ_JBJPHS010000150.1:0-12197 GCF_052939495.1 Phormidesmis sp. 146-12
AGACTGGGGGATTTAGGGGGCTGAAGCCGCCTGAAACGAAGCGACAACGACTTGTATGTACACGGTAGGAATTGGCAGGTGGGGGCAGAAGATCTCAGCAACGGAGCGAAAGAACTTCATTAAACTGACCGTGAATGAAAGCGCGATCGTCCCAATTCCCCTTGGCTCAGAACCTCAAGTCGTTCTATCTGGACGATCGCCCATTCTCCTTTCAAATTAGCTTCCTCGTCTCCTCCTTATACTCTCCCTTTCCAATATTGGTAGGCATCGGCTAGTTTTTCGTCGTAGCGGTTGGCTCGATAGCCTTCGCCGTTGTAGCGCAGTGCAAAGCCGGCCCAGTCGCGGTTGATTAAAAAGCGATCGAGACGGTTGCTCTTGATAAAGTTAAACATTGCCATGAGTTGTTTGCCTTCGCTGAGGTGCATATCGCGGACAAAACTTTCGACATCTCTATAGCCCGCCGCTTCGTGGTTAAAGCCCATCACCTGACCCAACCCCCAAGAGGCTGACTTGAGGGCACCTGCGCGATTGAGCCGAGCCGCTTTGTACAAGCGATCCCATTCAGCAGCACCGCCCAGATAAAGGGCACGATTCCACACGGGGCTAGAAATGTCGCCATTAGAACGATCGAAGCGACTGTCTGTAAATGCCGAAAACCAGTGAGCTTCAAACAAGATTTTGGGGCGGCCATCCTTAAAAAATCCTGACCCTGCGGCTTCGACATCCACCACCGCCCGGACTGCGGCCACCTCACAGCCGATCGACTGAGCCACCGATCGATAGTCCCCATCCACCAGTTGACGAATCGGACGCACGATCGCAATTCCTGAAATCGTCGGCTCCAAAAGAAACTGTGCCGCTTGAGGGGGCATCTCATTCGATTTGAATTGGTAAACCCTGGCAAAGGCAGCATAGGCGGCTTGAGTGCCATTGCCCCAAACGCCATCGATCGGCCCTGGTGCATGACCCAACGCATCCAGACACTGTTGCACTTCTCTCGCCAAGCCCTGACTCGCCGCAATTCTGTCAATCTGCCAAATCACGCCCCCGGTTGCAATCTCGCGCAAGCCTCTAGGCAAGGCCTGGGTCGGGCTGGCATATCTCGGAGTTGGGGCAGGCGTGGGAGTCGGAGTGGGTGTAGGTCTGGGCGTAGGGGCAGGAGTCGGCGTGGGCGTAGGGGTTGGTGCAGGAGTCGGTGTAGGAATTGGTGCAGGAGCCGGAACTGGAACAGGGCTTGGCGTGGGAACAGGAGCGGGCGTGGGCGTAGGGGTTGGAGCAGGAGTCGGTGTAGGAGTTGGAGCAGGAGCCGGAACTGGAACAGGGCTTGGCGTGGGAACAGGGGTCGGCGTGGGAACAGGAGCGGGGGTTGGTGCCGGAACAGGGGTCGGGGTCGGTCGGGGTGTTGGAGTCGGAGCGGGGGTTGGTACCGGAACAGGGGTCGGGGTCGGTCGGGGTGTTGGAGTCGGAGCGGGGGTTGGTCTGGGCGTGGGAGTCGGAGCAGGCGTGGGAACGGGCGTTGGTCTGGGGGCAGGGGTGGGCGTGGGGGTCGGACGCGGGGTCGGAGTGGGCGTAGGAGTCGGTCGAGGCGCGGGAGTTTGGTTGATTCTCAGCAGCAGTTGAGCCGCTCTTGGAGACAGTTCTTCTGGCTTGAGTTGGTTGGCTCTCGCAAAGGCAGCATAGGCGGCTTGAGTCCCGTTGCCCCAGAGTCCATCGACGGGCCCAGGTTGATATCCCAACAAAATCAGGCGCTGCTGGACTTCTCTCGTCAAATCACGATCGGCTCGTACACTAGCAATTTGCCAGGTCGCTGAAGCAGCAGCAAGGTCTCTCAGATTCATGGTGGGGCCCGTCCTCTTGTGTAGATGGCTTTCCAATTTTAGGCGCGATCGTCAATTCTCTCTGAGAAAAATCTACGTGCTTTCAAATAGAGAAGTCTTCTTTTGTTACAAATGCTTAAGGGGCTTAGGTTATAAGCTGCGTTTCTCAAGTCGCTTGCAAGCACTGACTAGCTCTAAGTTTTAGACTTTGCACTCAGCACGCTCAAAAGGTTTAGTCACACTTCTCTTGGAGACTGCACCAGGAAACGGCATAAAATCTTGTACTGAATCTCCATAGTTTTTGCAAGCCCTAACAAACGATGCAACCCTCAATCAAGGTTATTTTGCTGACACTCGCTGCCACGATCGTAGGAACCCAATTAGCGACAGCGGTTCCGGTTCCCGATCACCAGGGCGATTACCCAATACCCAAGTCAGCGAGAAGCAGCTCCCCCGGACAGTCCAATTGGATCGTCGTCGATGGAGACTCCAAAGGGCTAAACTGCCGCATGGCCAGGCAATTTCAGTCCGTCACGCTGGATGGTGCCGATGCACCCGCCGCAATTTTTTTGAATAATCAGTATGCGATCGCCGACTGGCCCATCAGGTTCACCTTCAAAAAAGGACAGCGCCTTCAAGCCGTCACGGGCAATATGGGACGCAATCAAATTATGCTCCTCGACAATCGTGGCAAGCCCTGGATTCCGGTCAGCGTGCAAAAGGGCGATCGTTCCATCAATTGCTTTATTCGTGCCAACAGCCGATTTATCAAGCCGCTCAAAGAAAATTCGATTTCGGGTAGAGCGATGGAGTGAGGAGTGAGGAGTGAGGAGTGAGGAGTCAAGGAAAAGATTTGACCTGTACCCTTACACCCCAAACCCCAATCTTCACGATGCTCCCCCTCATGGCACAATCGAGAAGGGCTTTTTAGCACAGAGGGAGCGCGACATGTTTGTTTGGAATGGTATGAAGCTCAATTCTTTGAAGCGGCGATCTCGTCGAGATACCCGCAAGAGGTCGGTCAGACTGCTGATTCTAGGGCTGGTTTGCTTTCTGATCGGTTGGCAATCTCCAGCTTATGCACTGCCTCCGGGCAATCCGATTACTGATTCGCAGTCGCTGTTGAGATATGCATTGCCGATCGACAATCCTGATGTTCGCAAGCTGCAATTTAGCCTCGAAGATATCACCGCGCAACTGCGGGCCAATCGTCGCTGGGGGGCAGTCGTCGGCGATGTCAAACAAGCTTATCGAATTTTGACCGATCGCCAGACTCAACTTCTAGCCTCAATTCCCGACGACAAAAAGCCCCAGGCAGAGGCGATCATTGCCAAACTCAAAGCGGGCGTTGAAACCCTCCAAACCAGCGCCGAAGCGAAGAATAAAGAACAGACGCGATCGCAGCGGGCGGATTTGCTCAGTCTCGTCACCGACCTCGAAGAATTGATGGTGCAAAAATTCCCTTACGAGGTGCCCGAAGAATATAGCAATCTGCCTCAACTTAAAGGACGTGCGACGGTTAAAGCGAAGACGAGTCAGGGAGATTTGACGATCGTGCTCGATGGGTTTAGCGCCCCCGTCACGGCTGGCAACTTTGTCGATCTGGTCAAACGCGGCTTCTACGATGGTTTGCAGTTCACCAGAGCCGAAGATTCTTACGTGCTGCAAATTGGCGATCCGCCCGGCCCAGAAGTTGGATTCATCGATCCTGACACCAAGAAGTATCGCGCTGTCCCGTTAGAAATTTTGGTCAAAGGCGATGCGGCTCCCCTGTATGGCATCACGCTCGAAGACGCTGGACGCTATTTAGATCAGCCCGTTTTGCCTTTCTCGTCGTTTGGGGCGTTAGCGATGGCGCGTCCGGGTGAAGACCCCAATGGCGGCTCGTCTCAGTTTTTCTTCTTCTTATTTGAGCCAGAATTGACCCCCGCAGGCTTAAATCTGTTGGATGGTCGCTATGCGATTTTTGGCTTTGTCACCTCTGGTCGAGAAGTGCTAGAAAAACTCAAGGCAGGGGATACGATCGAATCCATGAAAGTCATCGACGGCCTAGAGAACCTGGTCGAACCCAAAGCCGCTTAATTGAAAATTTGATCCATAATTCAGGACTGGGTGATAGCCACTCAGTCTTTTTCATATGCTTTTTTTTCATACGGCAGAAACAGTGCAGACGATCGGTGAACAAGGACTCCTCAAGCGCCTCCAAGCCTTTTGCCCTGCTGACGTAGTGGGAGATGATGCCGCAGTGCTCTCGATCAAAGCGGGAAAGTCACTCGTCGTCACCTCGGATGTACTGGTCGAGGACGTACATTTCAGCGATCAAACCACTCCTCCTCAAGCAGTGGGATGGCGATCGGCCGCCGCAAATCTTTCTGACCTCGCAGCAATGGGAGCTTCGCCCCTGGGAATCACCGTAGGCTTAGGGCTTCCGGGCGAATTGTCGGTGGGCTGGGTTGAGGATTTGTATCGGGGCATCACAGGCTGTTTGCAAAAGTATGGAACCGTCATTGTCGGAGGTGACATTTGTCGATCGCCCATCATTACCGTCGCTATCACCGCATTCGGGCAAGTCGAGCCAGCCAGCGTGATTCGTCGCTCAACGGCTCAAATTGGAGATGCCATCTTAGTCACAGGCTATCACGGCTCTTCAAGAGCAGGTTTAGAACTGTTGCTCTATCTAGAACTTGCAGAAACCCCCAATGAAGCCGATCTCACCACCCTAATCCAAGCCCACCAATTCCCCAACCCTCGCCTGGACGTTCTACCTTTCCTCCCTCTTCCCTCCTCCCTCCTCCCTATTTCTGGAATGGACAGCAGCGACGGGCTTGCGGACGCGATCGTTCAGATCTGTCATGCCAGTCAAGTTGGGGCGAGCGTTGATCGATCTGCAATTCCCATCCATCCTGCTCTAAAGCGTCTGGCGTCTCCCGAAAAGGCGATGAACTGGGCGCTTTATGGTGGAGAAGACTTTGAACTGGTGTTGTGTCTGCCGCTAGAAGCCGCACAAGTATTAGTCGAGAAAGTGGAGGGAGCGGCGATCGTGGGCGAAATCACTTCTGACCCTGATATTCGCGTCGTCGATCCAACTGGAGAAATACCCGATGAGATTCTCACTTTAGAAGGCGGCTTTCAGCACTTTGACAGTGATTAGACGGCAGTGATTAGACGTTAGATGTCAAGCTCGGTTAATCAGGTTTCGACTACTTTTCATCTACTTTTCATCTATTTGATGTGACAAAATTTGTTCTACGCCTTCTCGTAATGCTGCCGTCTGGAATGCCACCACATTTCAGATAGATTGTCTTTTACAGCAGGCTGGTGGAACTTCTATTTAGAGGCAACATTGATCAGAGGAGGATTCGGAAAACTCTGCCATAACTGGTTTTATTTCCCGACAAAGCCCTTCTCGATCAGACTTTCGCCAGGAGTCCGTAACCCCAACTTTTAGTAATTTGAGACTTCAATGGAAAAACTTTTCAGGTTAACTGTTTGAGAGTCAACCAACAGAGCTTTAAAGTCAGGAAGAGTACCGACGACTGGCCGTGTTTCGTCTCGGTACTCTTGCTGGTTCGCTCCTCACACTCCAATAATATATCTGAGCGCCCAGGTTTTGTCACGGATTGGGAGATAAAAATAAGTTATGACACCAAGATGACAGCGATGTGTCTCTCGATGAAAGGGCTAAAGCTCATCCGGTGCACAGATCCCCAAACCTTCTTGGAGCAACGATCGCAGCAGTCTTTGAGTCACCATCACCAAACTTAATCTTTCTGGAGACAAATTCACAAGTTGGCAAACTTTGTAGAAGCGCTGGAAAGCTTGAGCGAGCGCGATCGTCCCTTTAAAGACTGTTGGACTGCTCTGGGTCATAGAAGCGTCATACAGATCATCTAGAACGGAAATTATCAAAAAAATCAGATCTCGATCTGCTGGTTCACGAAGGTCAGGCTTAGATTGTGTCCTATTTGACCGATCTAACTCAATTCCTGCTTCTTTAGCCAGACGGATCAGCGTTACACAACGCGCATGGCTGTACTGGCAGAGGAAAGTGCTCTCATCTGAGGGCAATTTATCCGCAGAAATCAGGGGTATCCGGGGTGGCTTCTCGATTAAGAATTGTAACCAGATTGCGAATCCTCGATCGCTCAACACAAACTCCAGATAGCCTAATGCTGTGACTCGTACCGTAAATTCACGCAAAATGTCTTGAAACACCGTAGATTCCTCGGTCTGGGGTGCATCAAACTGGGTGAAGTTTTTTGCGACTTGATACGCCAAAGGCAAGGCTGTTCTCAGTGAGCCAGAAGCTAATTTGAGGGCGATCGCAGACTGATACTCAGTCAGAGACGTTGCATTTCTGACCTGCCTGAGCGGAATCTGTGCCGCACAAAGCTTGCTGCTGTAAGAAAAATTATTCTGTCTCTGAGGTGAAGAAGCTTTTGCTACTACAACATCCTCCTTCGGGTAGATTGTTTCAAATAGTCTGTCCAGTAACAATATGCGAAACGTAGGATAAGTAATCTTATGTAGGCTACAATTCATGGTATTTACGGTTGATGCTCTAGGATAAGGTTGATTTTGGTCAAATTTCGGTCGAAAATCCTCCAGTTTCGTTAAGAGTCCATGTCGCTTGTAGTTACAATTACTGAGATCAGGCTACAAACAAGGAGACTCTACTTTCGGATTTCTCCCTTTAGTGCAAAAGTGTCTAAAGGTGCCTATCTCTATTCCGATCGGTTGAGAAATGAGCCAGCGTTTCGGTTTCTGCTAAATACTCAGTGACTTGTCAAAGTCTCACACTGTTCTCCAACAGCCTTTAACTTATGTACTCAGTATCTCCCCAACAAAATTCAGAAGCGTCTCGTCCATTTTTGACGTGGCAGCGCATTATTGATTGGGCCCAAGAACATTATCGAGTTCGGTCTTTTAGTAAAGATGAGCGGATTCCTGCCCGTCCAGGTCTACTTTATCTGGTGCAAAAAGGTGCCGTAAGACTCGTGGGAACAGCCCAAGTCAACGCCACTGGCGGCAATGCATCTCGTCTCGCTCGTATCAGCCCCGAAGAAGCATTCTTAGGATTTGTCGGCGCAGGGCAACCCTTTGAGATTGTGGCGCAGTCACCGTTTACGCTACAAAGCTATGCTCACGTTGACCAAACCTCCGTGGTCTGGATGTATTGGCACGATCTGGACAACTGGCCGCATTTTCGCCGCGAAGTGTTGGATGCTTTCCGCTATCAGCATCAGCGCAAACTTCTCTGGCTCAGTACACTGGGTCAGCGCAGAACTATCGATCGCCTCCTCGGTTTTCTGACACTGCTGATTGAGGAATATGGCGAACCGACCGAAGACGGCTACTGTCTGCCTTTTCCGTTGACTCATGCCCAGATCGGGAGCGCAATCGGTTCAACTCGCGTTACGGTCACCCGTCTGATGGGCAAGCTGCGCCAAAAAGGAATGATTCGCACTCAAGGTGATAATCTGCTCTGTTTGCCGACTGACTCGGTTTTGACCACGCGGAATACGCAGAGTCAGGGATGAGGGGTCATCTTCGACAGGCTTTACGATAGGGATGAGGGATGAACAGCAGCGTTTGTCTTCCTCAATCCTTTGAGCTTGAAGATTCAGAAAGGTTGCCAATAAAGAAGGCAGGGAGCGAGTTGAACTTACTTCCTGCCTTTTTGCATGATTTAGAAAAGTTTGGTTAACGCAGTGTTGGAGCGGCGATCGCTTCTCCTAGCGGGGGTTGTAAAGCCACAGATTTAGAAGCCTGTTGAGCCAGGGTTGGCACCTGATCGCGAAGCCGAGCGGTTAGCTGCTGTGTCTTGGAGTCGTAGATCTGGGTCAGCAGTTTTGGATAGAAGCCAATGCCAATAATCGGAACTAGCAAACTGGCGATAATAAAGACTTCGCGAGGTTCTGCATCAATGAGCGCTTCGTGTGAGGTCAGTTCTTTGTTTTCTGGCCCGTAGAAGATTTCGCGCAGCATTGAGAGCAAGTAGATGGGCGTGAGAATGACCCCGATCGCTGCCAAGCCCACCACAATAATTCTAAAAGTCTGACTGTAAGCGTCACTGGTAGCAAAGCCGACAAATACCATCAGTTCGGCGACAAAGCCACTCATTCCAGGCAGAGCCAGCGAGGCCAGCGAACAAGCCGTAAACATGGAGAAAATTTTGGGCATCTGTTTGCCGACACCGCCCATCTCGTCCAGCATCAGAGTGTGGGTACGATCGTAGGTTGCTCCTACCAAAAAGAACAAACTCGCCCCTATTAAACCGTGAGACACCATCTGCAAAACGGCACCACTTAACCCTAAATCGGTAAATGAGGCGATGCCAATCAGGACAAATCCCATGTGAGAGATCGAGGAATAGGCGATCTTTCGCTTCAAGTTGCGCTGGGCAAAGGAAGTGAGAGCCGCATAGATAATATTCACTACTCCTAAAATCACCAGAGCTGGTGCTACCGTTGCATGAGCCGCCGGAAGCATTTCTGCATTCATCCGAATCAACGCATAGCCGCCCATTTTGAGGAGAATGCCAGCCAGCAGCATGTGAACGGGAGCCGTCGCTTCACCGTGGGCATCGGGTAGCCAGGTGTGGAGCGGAATGATCGGCAGTTTGACCGCGTAGGCAATCAGAAAGCCTGTGTAAACCCAAAGCTGAAAGTTGAGCGGAAAATCTTTGGCGGCCAAAGCGCGAAAGTCGAAGGTCACCGTGTCACCATAAAAAGCCATCGCCAGCCCTGCAACCAGAATGAACAGCGACCCGCCTGCCGTGTACAAAATGAATTTTGTTGCTGCATACAGCCGTTTTTTGCCGCCCCAAATCGACAGCAGAAAATAGATAGGCACCAGTTCCAGTTCCCACGAGAGGAAGAACAGCAGCATATCCTGAACCGCAAAAACCGCAATCTGACCGCCGTACATCACCAGCATCAGAAAGTAGAACAGGCGAGGCTTAAAGGTGACGGGCCAAGCTGCCAAAATCGCCAGGGTGGTGATAAATCCTGTCAAAATAATCAGGGGCATCGACAATCCATCGGCACCAACTGACCAATTAAGATCTAACTGAGAAACCCAGGGGTAGCTTTCGACAAGCTGAAGATCTGGATTTGCAAAGTCGTATTGAGTGTAGAAGGCGTAGACGATCAGGACAAAATCCAGTAGCCCAACGATCAGCGAGTACCAGCGAACGGTTTTGCCGTCCTTATCGGGAATAATGGGGATTAAGAGAGAGGCTGCGATCGGAAACAAAATGATCGTGGTCAGCCAGGGAAAATTGGCGGTTAGCATTCTAGTTTTTAAGGTTGAGTTATGAGGCGTTTGAGAGAGGTGGCGATCGACGATAGCGGTTGACTGTCAGCAGGATTTTATCTACCCCACAGGACTAACAGCCAACCTCTCATAACTTCTTTAGGTTGCGCCTGAAAAGATCACAAGTCCAAGGACGGCGACAAAAATAATCAGGGCATAAAACTGGGCCCGACCACTTTCCAGGTATTTCAGTCCTTCTCCAGACAGCAGGGTTGCGAGTCCGGCCAGGTTGACTACCCCGTCTACCACTTTGGAATCGACTTCTAAGACCTGACGAGCCAGACGGCGACTACCCTTCACGAAAAGCTCCCCGTAAACTTCGTCAAAGTACCACTTGTTGAGCGACAGATTGTAGAGGAATGGAATCTTGGCGGCGATCGCCTTGGGATCAATCTTGCCGCGCAGGTAGATCAGAGAGGCTAGGGTAATCCCAATCAGCGAGATCCCCACTGAACTACCCGCCATCACATAAAACTCAGACAGCGTTTCTTGACTGGCTTCGGCTGCGATTTGAACGGCTTCACCAGGCGTATGAATGAATTCCTCAAAGTAGTTGCCGAAGGGTGTTCCGACCAGTCCGATCAGGGTTGAAGGAATGGCCAAAAGCAGCAACGGCAACGTCATCGTCAACGGGGATTCGTGAGGCTTTTCGGCGTGGTGTTCAGGGTTGCCGGGATCGACTTCTTCGCCGCCCGGAGCTTCCATTGTTAGTTCTTTGGGGTTCATTGCGCCGGGCCCAAATGCCAGCCCCATCTTCTGAAGCTGCTCGTTTTTGAGAACTTGCTTGACGGCGGCATCCGTGCCTCGGAATTTCCCTTCAAACGTGCTGAAATACATGCGGAACATATAGAACGCCGTGATCCCAGCCGTCAGATAGCCAATTACCCAGAGAGCAGGATTTGCGGCAAACGTGGCACCCAAAATTTCATCCTTTGACCAGAAGCCCGCAAACGGCGGAATTCCCGAAATTGCTAACGTTCCGATCAAGAAAGTAATTGCTGTCATCGGCATGTACTTTCTCAGTCCGCCCATCATCCGCATGTCTTGAGCGTAGACGGGATCATGTCCGACCACTTCTTCCATGCCGTGGATCACCGACCCAGAGCCAAGAAACAGCATCGCCTTAAAGTAAGCGTGCGTCATCAGGTGGAACAGTCCGGCACTGTAAGCACCGACTCCCATCGCCATCACCATGTAGCCCAACTGAGACATCGTAGAGTACGCCAGACCTTTCTTGATGTCGTTTTGGGTAATGGCGATCGATGCCCCCAAAAATGCCGTGAATGCTCCCGTCCAAGCGATCACATCCATTGATGCGGGAATGCCTTCAAACATCGGGAACATACGAGCAATCAAGAAGACTCCTGCCGCCACCATCGTCGCCGCATGGATCAAAGCAGAAATGGGAGTCGGGCCTTCCATCGCGTCCGGCAGCCAAACGTGGAGCGGAAACTGGGCTGATTTTGCCACCGGGCCCAAGAAGACCAGAATGGCGAATAATCCCGCTAACCAAGCGCTGATTGAGCCAGTGGCCACGAGGTCTTGGAGACGATCGCCAATCACATTAAAGTCAAAACTGCGAGTTGCCCAATACAAACCCAAAATACCAAGCAGTAACCCAAAGTCACCCACCCGGTTCGTCACAAACGCCTTTTGGCAGGCATCGGCCGCCGCTTTACGGTAAAACCAAAACCCAATCAGCAGATAGGAGCACATGCCCACCAGTTCCCAAAAAATGTAGACCTGGACGAGATTAGGGCTAATCACCAGACCCAGCATCGAGGAACTGAACAGACTCAAATACGCATAAAAGCGAACATATCCGGGATCGTGCGCCATGTAGCCATCGGTATAGACCATGACCAGAAAGGCAACCGTCGTCACAATCACTAGCATTAATGACGAGAGCGGGTCGATCACATACCCCATCGACAGGTGAAAGTCGCCCGCCGAGGCCCACTCAAACATTTGAGTATAAGGGGCATGTCCACGAAATTGGCTCCAAAACAGAGCAAACGAGAGGGTCATCGCCGCGCCAATCAGAGACACGATGAAGATAGAGTTTGCCTGTCGGAGACGATTGACATCTTTATTGAATGAGATCAGCCCTAGACCAACTAGCATCGCACCTGCAAGAGGCAGGACGGGAATTAGCCAGGCATACTGATAAATCGGTTCCATCACTCACGCCTAGTTTAGAGTTCTTTACTATCCAGGGTAGTCAATTTGGGCAACGTTGGGATAGTCTGATCCAAATGACTGGGATTGGAAATTGCAATCTTAGTTTCTATGGGATAGTATTTCCAATTTGTTTATAGTCAACATCTGTAATAGGACAGGCAAAAGAGCCAGGTTGTCTTAAGATTTCGACACACTTTTGATAGAGAAGTCTCTATCTTTTAAGAAAAGCTGACTCTAGAACGAGCAATTTCAACTCCTCCTTAACGCTTCAATCTCAACTATTTCAAATATTTCAAAAGCTAATTTTTCAAATCCTGACGCTGAGTGCAGTTTGCTTCCATGATTTTTGATTCTTCGCATTATTGGTTGAGAAACGCCCATATTCCAGCTTCGATCGTCGTTGGCGGCACCAAATGGACTCCTCGCAAACCGCCTGAAGATCACCTGTTATCTGTAGATTTAGAGATCATTGAGGGCAGCATTGCGACGATCGTGTCTGCCGGAACTTACACTAGCTATCCGCATCCATCAATGGATCTGCGAGGCGGAATGGCTCTCCCCTGTTTTGTCGATCTGCACACGCATCTGGATAAAGGCCACATTTGGAATCGCGCTCCCAACCCAGATGGCACTTTTGAAAGCGCGTTGAACACTGTCCGATCGGATGCCGCCAAAAATTGGAACGCTGATGACGTTTACCGCCGCATGGAATTTGGGCTGAAATGCAGCTATGCTCACGGGACTCAGGCGATTCGTACCCACATTGATGCGTTTGGGGAGCAGGGCGAAATTAGCTTTAGCGTCTTTAGAGAACTGCGAGAAAAATGGAGCGATCGCTTAACGCTGCAAGCCGTTTGCCTTGTGCCGCTGGATTACTTTCTC
>NZ_JBJPHS010000151.1:0-12183 GCF_052939495.1 Phormidesmis sp. 146-12
GACCTCAAACCCAGGAGTAGTCTCGCTTGTAAATTCTCGGAAAGGTCTAATTGTTGTTAGGGTCATGATAGGAGCGGTTCTATGCATCCACTATTAATGAGTTCGCTTAGTTGGGTTGAGTATCGAGAACGGATTCAGACTAAAGTCCCGGTGTTTATTCCCTGTGGCGCACTCGAACAGCACGGCCCTCATTTGCCTTTGGGAACGGATGCTTTGTTGAGTACAGCGATCGCTCAAAGTGTAGCCGAACTTGTGAATGGGATTGTTGCTCCGACCTTTAGCTATGGCTACAAGTCTCAACCCAAATCAGGCGGCGGACAGCACTTTCCTGGCACAACTAGCTTAGATGGGAATACCTTGAGTCAGATGATTCGAGATGTGATTCGAGAGTTGGCGCGGCAGGGAGCAACTAGCCTGGTTGTCATTGATGGACACTATGAGAATCAATGGTTTTTGACAGAAGGAATTGACCTGGCGCTTCGAGATGTGGGCACTGCGCCGAATCTGAAAGTCATGCGACTAGAATATTGGGACTTTTTGACCGAATTAACTCTCAGCCAAGTCTTTCCAGATGGCTTTCCTGGCTATGCACTCGAACATGCGGCCGTGATAGAAACCTCGCTCATGTTGCACTATCATCCCAAGTTAGTTCGGTTGCACTTGATTCCAGACGACAAGCCCGCTGACTTTCCGCCCTATGATCTGTATCCACCAAAATTAGACTGGGTACCGCCTTCGGGAGTGTTGTCTTCCGCCAAGACTGCCAGCATCGAGAAAGGAACTCTCATGTCAGCCCAGATTGCTCAACAGATTGCAGCGGCGATCGCTCAAGAATTCCCACACTATCAACATACTGCCGAAGATACTGAACGACAAAGGTCGTCGATCGCTGTTGTACCAGGTGAATGAGGGCGCGATCGTGCTCACTCCATTTTCTAGGCTGCCCAAACACACAGGGTTCTAGAATGCCATAAAGCTCACCTTTGTAGTAAAGAGGTGCATGAATTAAGGCACGATGCCCAAAAGCTTCTCGCTCGTAAACCACATTCACCACGTCGGAACCTGCTGTTTCGATATCGTCTACAAACACCGCTTCTGGAGTGCGAAACGCCATCCCCATTAAAGGATCTTCTACAGCCTCTGCTTCAATAAATGTTGAGCCTGTCAGGTCGGCAAACGGTGAATGACGGCTGTAACAGTGAGTAACCGTTCCTTGGCTAGTTGCGGGATTGCGAAGATAAAGGAAACAGCGATCGCACTCTAATGCTTCACACAATGCTGGCATCAATGCAGTAAAGACTGCGTTAGGATCAGATCCAACCGTAAAAATAGTGTCTAAATCAATCATGAGAGGTGATGAGAATGGAAAACACTCAATTAGCTTGTGAACAATGGTTTTCGACTGAAAAGATCAATGATGGACTGTATCTGATTAGCGAACCGCACTACTACTGGTGGAATCGCGCTAATCTGTGGCTGATCAAAGGACGCGATCGAGATTTGCTGATTGACACCGGATTGGGCGTTTCTAGCTTACGCCAACATATTGCCTCCTTAATGGACAAACCGCTATTAGCGATCGCCTCTCACATTCACTTTGATCACGCTGGCGGAATGCACGAATTTGACCATCGAGCTATTCACGCTGCCGAAGCTGACGCACTCCGAACGGGTGACGATCATGAAGCGCTATGCAGCCCCGAACATGGATTTGTTTTGCAAGAACATTTCGATTTGCTGCCCCATCCTCAATTCACTGTAGAACAATACACGCTGCAAGCGACCGAACCGACTCAAATCCTACAGGAAGGCGACGTATTAGATCTGGGCGATAGAGCCTTTGAAGTACTGCACTTACCAGGGCATTCTCCGGGGTGTATTGGATTGTATGATCCGCAGCGTGATGAATTGTTCTCTGGCGATGTCATTTATGATGGCGATTTGTTAGATGAGCTTCATTGCAGTCATATTCCCACTTACATTACCAGCTATGAACGTTTACAAATGCTTCCCATTCAAACCGTTTATCCAGGGCATTATCAAATCTTTGGTCAAGAGCGCTATCAGCAAATCATTGTCGAGTATCTAGAAGCCAGACGCAAGCCGGGTTGTCCGTCTGATCACCTCTCACAAAATTGTTTTTCCGCCATCCACGAGTAGCGTTGAGCCATGTAGCAATCGAGGCGCATCACTGGCTAAAAATAAGGCCACTTGAGCGATTTCGTCCGGCTGTCCTAGACGAGCGATCGGCATTCCTGCAATGCTGTCTTCTCTGGCTTTAGTTGGGTCAGCGTCTAGTTCAAATTCCTGATCCAACATTTGAGTGTCGATCGGGCCCGGACACAGTGCATTAATGCGAATATTATCGCGAGCATATTCCAGCGCCAAAGCACGAGTAAAAGACAACACGGCTCCCTTACTGGCGCAATAAGCAGAATACAAAGGTTGAGCGACTACAGCCAACTCAGAAGCCGTATTGATGATCACGCCTGCTTTTTGCTGCTGCATAATGGGGATCACCTGCTGACAAAGATAAAAAGTAGCCAAAAAGTTAACCGCCAAAATCTTTTCTAGCGTTGCTTGACTAACGGTTAAAAACGGCTCAACAACAGAGATTCCAGCATTGTTGTAAAGAACATCGACTCGCCCATAGGTTTGATGGCAGGCGGCGATCGTCTCTACGGCTCCCTGCTGCTCAGACAAATCGGCGGCAAAAAACTCAAACTTGAGAGAACTGAGTTCTTGAGCAAGCGATCGACCTGCTTCAATATCAACATCGACTCCAAACACCGTCGCGCCTGCTTGTGCAAAAATTTGGGCAGCCGATCGTCCAATTCCAGACCCGACTCCTGTAATCACAACAACTTTTCGATCGAGTTTCATATAAAAATGACTGTATTGTTCAGCATTCAATATTATGTTGTTGCACAGAGTCATCCGAGGTGATTGACTGACAAAAGTTCTAAAACCCTAATCTATTAACGGTCACCGCCCAAGAAGTTTTGTCATCATTTGAGAGTGAAAATTTGATCTCCACTCTCAAACAATCTCAATTCTAGAGCGACTTTACAAGCGAATCATCATAGAGTGCTTTGACATCCAGCGGTTGCGACACCACCTTAAAATCGTAAGCAGCTTTAGCAACCAATTCAAAACTCTTGATCGCATTGTTAGGATGATCAGGATTGAACCCGATCGTCTTATTACCCTCAATGTCAAACAGCGTGATTCCTGTGAGTTGTTCGCGCAGTTCTTCGGGTTTGATTCCTAGCTTTTCGGCGGCGGCATTGATCGCATCCGCATCGCCCGCCTTCAGCAATTTGATTCCTTGATCGGCCGCTTTGAGAACTGAGAGCAATTCGGTTCTACGATTAGCAATCAAATTGGGACGGGTCACCAAAACATCCGCAATCAAATTCGTGCCTTTAGAGCTAAAAATTACTTCTCCACCGCCTTCTTTGGCTGCTTTAGTCAGAAACGGCTCATAAGTCACCGCCGCATCCACTCGTTTGGCGCTAAAGGCTGTCGCCGCATCGGCAGCAGGCATATCTCTAATCGTAAAATCCTTTTCAGTCACCCCGCCTTTGTCGAGATACGCCCGCAGCAGCACTTTCTGAAACAACACATCTTCACGAGCCAGCGTTTTACCCTTTAAGTCAGCAGGTGTTTTGATGCCGCGTCCGAGAATGCCATCCGCCCCGTTGGAGTAATCACAGAGAAAAATAATTTTGAGGTTGGGATCTTTGCCAGCCATTTGAATCACATCCCCCGCGGTCAGCCACGCCAGATCAACCTTACCCGACAGAAACGCCGTAATTTGCTCTGTGTTGGATTGAAACAAAATGTCCTGAATTTTGAGGCCAGCTTGCTCATAAAAGCCTTTTTTCACCGCAACGTGATGCCCCGAATAGCCAGACCAGGGGTTAGTGGCGATCGTCAGCGTTTGGGGTTGAGCAGGATTGTTAGCTGCGTTGTTACTGGCAGATTGAGGAGAACACGCAACCGTCCACAATAGAGCGACCAATGCAAAGGCGATCAGTTTGATTGAGCGAAAATTAAACATTCGAGAATTCCTCGGAGAGCATAAAGTAAATCACAAAAGATACAGTTTTAGGGCGTTGCTGATTGGAGGGATGAATCTGTGAGAAGTGTCCATCTTTTCGCCCCCTAAATCCCCCAAAATTGGGGGACTTTGAACCTTGGGGTTCCCGCCGCTTTGGGGCAATTCATCCCCTGATTCAGCAACGCCACATCCTGCTTTCAATGCAAGTTTAATCGAATCCTCCGCCAAGATTTTTCATCGATCGCCCCCAATTTATCCACCCAAACATTCGTTTCTTTAACCGCCGTCACAGGGTTAGCATTCTGTTAGCTGGGATGGTTTACTCGTCGCGAAGGGAATGCAAAATCTGACGTTTTACTTCCACAAATTCAGGCGACAGCTTCATATCTAAGTCGCGGTGTCCGGGCAAATTAACGGGCACTTCTAGCTTCATTCGTCCCGGACGCGCACTCATCACATAGACGCGCTGAGATAGAAAAATTGCTTCTTCGACATCGTGGGTAATCATCAAAACGGTGACGTGGGTTTGTTCCCAGAGTTCAAGTAAAAATTGCTGCATCTGCTCTTTGGTTTGAGCATCTAGCGCCCCAAACGGCTCATCCATTAGCAACACGGCTGGCTCATTGGCTAATGCACGGGCGATCGCCACTCGCTGCTTCATACCACCCGACAACTGTTTGGGGTAAGACTTGGCAAACTGGGTCAGCCCCACCACATCTAGATAATATTCAATTCGCTCTCGCTGCTCGGTTTTGGGCATTTTACGAAGCTGCAACCCAAAGGCAATGTTTTGAGAAACGGTCAGCCACGGATAAAGCGTGTAGTTTTGAAAGACCATTCCGCGATCGGAGCCTGGGCCCGTCACTTCTCGCCCGTCCACCAGCACATGACCCGAAGAAGGACTGGCCAGCCCCGCCACAATGTTGAGCAATGTCGATTTGCCACACCCAGATGCCCCAACCAGACAGACAAACTCTCGCGCAAAAAGCTGAAAGTTAATATTCTCCAAAACTGTCAAAGCGCCGCTCTGAATCGCAAACGACTTGGACAAGTCACGAACCTCAAGCTTGGCAGGCATTGAAGTCAGGTCGGTGGCAGTCCGCTCACGCTGTAAGTCTTGCGATCGAGTATCGAGCATAGTGGAGCTTCCAGGAGTAGGCAACAACGTCGAATCTCTACTAGCTAACTAGATTGTGTGGTCTCAGAGTGTCAGTTTAGATACATAACCAATTACTCTGTTTAATAAAAACAAATAAATCCTTCCGGCAGGTGAGCGGCTGAAAACTTACGCGGGGACGTTAGAAATACTTGATTTTGTGATTTTACTCAGGTGCAAAAAGCCGATCGAGTAGCTTTGAATACAAAAAAGCCTGAATGTCTCCCTAGACTAAAAGAGATGTCAGTGAATGTTGACGAAGGTTGACATTGCCGATCAGTGATAGAGCCAACGTTCTACCGCAAATCGTTGTATCACCTGTAAAGGACTATTTCTGTGGCTAATGCGAGTTTAGATTCATCTCCTGCACCCGATCGTCAATATCACTATCTCAAGCCTTCGGTCTTCTGGAGCATTCGGCAGGGCTTTTCGCGGCGATTGGCTGTGTTGATTGTCGCAGTTTCGATGGCGGTGCCGCTGTTATTGTGGTCGATCGTCAGCTATGCCAAGCTAGTTCCCCCGATGTTTTTGCCGACTCCGACGGCAGTGGTGCAAGCGGGAATTGAGATGTTTGCAAACAATGACCTGATGGCGGATGTGCTGGTCAGTTGTGGTCGAGTGTTGGTGGGCTTTTTGACAGCAGCGATCGTTGGGGTGCCGATGGGCATTGCGATGGGGACGTTCTACAGCATGAACAGTTTGTTTGCGCCGTTTGTGGGAACTGTGCGCTATATGCCCGTGACCGCCTTTGTGCCGTTGATTGTAATCTGGCTGGGGTTGGGTGAAGAATCAAAAATCTTGATCATTACATTAGGAGTTGTGTTGTACAACGCGATCATGGTTGCGGATGCGGTGAAGTTTATTCCCGGTGAGATGATCAATGTTGCCTATACGCTGGGTGCAACTCGACGCGATGTTTTGTTTAAGGTGATTGTTCCCGCGACTTTTCCGAGCGTGTTAGATACCTTGCGAGTGAATATTTCTGGCGCATGGAACTACCTCGTCATTGCCGAACTGGTCGCCGCTCAAACGGGCTTAGGATTTAGAATCATCCAGGCACAGCGGTTTCTGCAAACTGAGAAAGTTTTGTTCTGCATTCTACTGATCGGACTGATCGGACTGGCGATCGACTACGGCTTAAAATGGATTTCAACAATGCTCACGCCCTGGGCTGATCAAACTCGACATTGATCCAGTCAGAACATTGTTTCAACCTTGCTTTGACGTAGTTCTCTGATAAATACAACTTCAAAAGAGCGACCTAAGAAAGAATCGTGGTCTGTCGATCGCGACCTTCCATTTTTGATTGATCTGTCCGGACTGGCGGTGCGTTCTGGTGCCCGGAGTACCCTGGCAACATTGTGGTCTGTAAGCAATGACTCGACCGCAGATTTGATGGCTGAGTTTTATAGCGTTTTGACTCAGCAACATTTAAGTAGAGCAGAGTAAGTAGAGCAGAGATTCTCCGACAAGCTCAACTCATACTCCTGAAAAACCCACAGTACGCCCATCCCTTCTATTGCCCCCGTTTATCCTGGTTGGCAACTGGCTTTAAGTTGACGTGTTGCCTATTAATAATCGTCCTGATCATTGAACGTGAAGTCGATGGAGTTTTCTCGCTTCGTTGTTCAGCACTTCTGCCCCCCAATCTGCCAATTTTGGGAGACTTTGAGACAATATTTCTCGTTCAAAGTCCCTCACTTGTGGGGGATTTAGGGGGCGAGAGTATTCAGCTTCGACGGACAGATTCATATTCTGATTCAGCAACGCCCGAATTTCTTCTGATCCATCTTTTGTTCTTCTCTTTTGGCTTCTAACTCTGATTCCCCACGGCCGCTATCATAAATAAGCCCCTGCTTTCTCCTTGTCATGTACACCGCTCCCAACCCAGCTTCTAATTCGCATCAGTCAACCCTGCATCGACCTGAACTGCTTGCCCCTGCTGGACATTGGGACTGTGCCAAGGCGGCCGTCGAGAATGGAGCCGACGCGATTTATTTTGGGCTAGAGCGATTTAACGCCCGCATGAGAGCCGAAAACTTTAGTGAGGCGGATTTGCCCGATTTAATGGAATTTTTGCACATTCGCGGGGTCAAGGGCTATGTGACGCTGAATACGCTGATTTTTCCTCAAGAATTGGTCGAGGCAGCGCAGTATCTTCGCACCATTATTGCGGCTGGGGTCGATGCGGCGATCGTGCAGGATGTGGGCATTTGTCGGCTGATTCGGCACCTTTCGCCCGATTTTCCGATTCACGCTTCGACGCAGATGACGATTACCAGTGCCGCAGGGGTTGAGTTTGCGGAGTCGATCGGTGCTCAGTTGGTGGTGTTGGCGCGAGAATGTTCGCTGAAAGAGATTCACAAAATCCAGCATCAGATCACTCAACAAAAATCCCTGCCGCTCGAAGTGTTTGTACATGGGGCGCTCTGTGTGGCGTATTCAGGGCAATGTTTGACCAGTGAATCGCTGGGTGGACGCTCTGCCAATCGAGGGGAATGCGCTCAGGCTTGCCGAATGCCTTATGAGTTGCTTTCAGATGGCAGAGTTGTTGAGTTGGGCGATCGCAAGTATCTTCTCAGTCCCCAGGATCTCGCCGGACTAGACGTATTACCAGAACTCGTCAAAACCGGAGTCACTAGCCTCAAAATCGAAGGTCGCCTCAAGTCTCCAGAATATGTCGCCAACGTCACCCGCGTCTATCGTCAGGCTCTCGATCGCGTCATGCAATCCGCACAACCCGAAGCGAATTCAACACCCCTCACCCCACACCCCTCACACCCCACACCCGATCGCTACAACTTGGAAATGGCCTTCTCTCGTGGCCTCTCTACAGGCTGGTTTGAAGGCATCAACAATCAAGAATTAGTCCATGCAAGATTTGGCAAAAAGCGCGGCGTGTATTTGGGCGAAGTCACTCAGATTCGGGGGGAGCAGGTCACGATCCAATTAGAAGCGCCCGTTAAGCCAGGAGACGGCATCGTGTTTGACAGTGGGCACCCCGAAGCTGCCGAACAAGGCGGACGAGTTTACACCGTTGACTTGTACGATCGAGAAGCCGTTCTCTCATTTGGACGATCGGCGTTAAATCTGCGAAAAATCCACCTCGGCGATCGCGTCTGGAAAACCAGTGACCCAGAACTCGATCGACAGGTCAGACAAAGTTTCACGGGCGAACATCCCCAATTTCAGCGTCCGATTTCCTTAGAAGTTCATGGCGCAGTGGGGCAAAAATTGATTGCGATCGCGCGTGATTTATCCGGCAATCTTGTCCAGGTTGAGTCCGAGATGGCGTTAGTCGAAGCGCACAGCAAACCGTTGACGAGCGATCGCTTACAAGAACAGCTAGGACGATTAGGAAACACGCCCTTTTTGTTAGAAACGCTCACCAATTCTGTGCAGGGTTCCGTGATGCTACCCGTCAGCGAACTCAACCGTCTGCGGCGAGAAATCGTTACTCAGCTAGAAGCACTCCGCGCCCAACCCAAACGCTGGCAACTTCACCCCACCGCTACGCTCAAAACGCTGCTGCCTGTCGTCTCTCATAGTCCCATTTCTACCTCAGCTAATCTAATCGTTCTGGTTCGCAATTTAGACCAACTTCAGGCGGCCATCTCAGCTAACATTCAGACCCTCTACTGCGAATTTGAAGACCCTCGCAACTACCGCCAAGCCGTCCAATTAGTTCGTCACGCCTCACGCACGCCTCACCCCTCACAGATCTTCGTCGCCCCTCCTCGCATTACCAAACCGGGCGAAACCTGGATTTTGCAGCAGGTTCGGGCGAGTGAGGCAGACGGATATTTAGTCAGAAATTACGATCATCTAAAGTTTTTTGAACAGGATAACTGTATCGGAGATTTCTCATTAAATGTAGCAAATCCACTCACCGCAGATCACTTTATCCAACGCGGACTACAACGCTTGACGGCATCTTACGATCTCAACATTGCTCAACTTCAAGCATTGCTAAAAAGCTGTCCGCCGGAATGGTTTGAGGTCACGCTACACCAACACATGCCGATGTTTCATATGGAACACTGCGTCTTCTGTGCTTTTCTGTCAGAAGGAACGGATTATACAAACTGTGGGCGACCCTGCGAAGAACACGAAGTCAAACTACGCGATCGCATCGGTACAGAACATATTCTCAAAGCCGACTCAGGCTGCCGAAACACCGTTTTTAATGGGAAGGCCCAAACTGGAGCCGAATATTTTCAACACTTGCGAGAATGGGGCGTTCAACACTTCCGCATCGAATTTGTGAACGAAACGCCCAGCCAAGTGATCGAGACCATCGATCGCTACCGTCAACTCCTCGAAGGCAAAATCAACGGCTCTCAACTCTGGCGCGACCTAAACCTACACAACCAACTAGGCGTAACACGAGGCACCTTCTAACAAAATCCTCCTCCCTCCTCCCTCCTCCCTCCTCCCTCCTCCCCCTCACTCCTCACCCCCAAGATGCGATAGGCTTGAGATAGAGACTGTTTCCCCTTGATCCTGCCATGACGCAACCTACTGATTTTCTCAGTCACCTCAACCCTTCACAGCGCCAAGCGGTCGAACATCACTGTGGGCCGCTTTTGGTGATTGCAGGGGCGGGATCTGGCAAAACGCGCGCGTTGACCTATCGGATTGCCAATCTCGTCCTGACTCATAAGGTTGACCCAGAGAATATTTTGGCCGTCACCTTTACCAACAAAGCCGCCAAAGAAATGAAGGAGCGGATCGAGAAACTGTTTGCCGATCGCCAGGCCCACGCCGATTTTGGTAAGCCCCTCGAAGCCCTTCCCGCTCATCAACAAACCAGTCTGCGATCGAAGGTGTATAAAAACATCATCAAAGATTTGTGGATTGGGACGTTTCACGCGCTTTGTTCACGAATTTTGCGCTTTGATATCGAGAAATTTCAGGACGAGAAAGGACGCAAATGGACAAAGAGCTTTTCGATTTTTGATGAATCAGATGCTCAAAGTCTGGTCAAAGATATCATCATCAATCAATTGAATTTGGATGACAAAAAGTTTGATCCGCGATCGGTAAGATTTGCGATTAGCAACGCTAAAAACAAAGGTTGGTCACCGCAAGATCTAGAGCAAGAACAACCCAACTTTAAAGGACGGGTGATTGCGAATGTCTACAGCATGTATCAAGACAAGTTAGCCGAAAATAATGCATTAGACTTTGATGATCTAATCCTGATTCCGGTGAAATTGCTTCGCCAAAACGAACAGATTCGCGCATACTGGCACAAACGCTTTCGACACATTCTCGTCGATGAATATCAGGATACTAATCAGACTCAGTATGATTTGGTTCAGCTATTAGCTACGAATGGAGAAGCCGCCCGATCGTTTGAAGACTGGAACTATCGATCGATCTTCGTAGTCGGGGATGCAGACCAGTCGATCTACTCGTTTAGAATGGCTGACTTCAAGATTCTCATGGGGTTTCAGCAAGATTTTGGCGATAGCTTGCCCGACGACGATACGCGCACGATGGTCAAGCTAGAGGAAAACTATCGATCCACCGAGAACATTCTGCAACTGGCCAATCACCTGATCGAAAACAACACCGAACGCATCGACAAAGTATTAAAACCAACCCGTGGAGAAGGCGAATCTGTCTATTGTCACCGTTCTGACGACGAGGTTGCCGAAGCTGAATTTGTGGTACAGCAGATTCAAAAATTAGAGCGTCAAAACCCCGAATTGCACTGGGGCAAATTTGCCATTCTCTATCGCACCAACGCCCAATCTCGCGCCCTTGAGGAATCACTGGTACGATCGCGCGTTCCCTACAAAGTCGTCGGCGGTCTGCGATTCTACGATCGCAAAGAAATTAAAGATGTGTTGGGCTATTTGAGAGCGATCGTCAATCCTTCTGACACCATGAGCTTACTGCGGGTGATCAATACGCCAAGACGAGGAGTGGGTAAAGCGTCGATCGATGCTCTGCAAAAAGCCTCTATAGAATTAGCGATTCCGCTCTGGGAAATTCTCATTGATGAAACGTCGGTCAAAACCCTGGCAGGGCGCGCTTCTAAAGGGGTCATCAGCTTTGCTCAAACCATTCAAAAATATCAAGAGCAGCTAGAAACTGCCTCCGCGTCTGAAATTGTCCAGGGCATTCTCGAAGATTCTGGCTATGTGCAGGACTTAAAATCTCAGGGCACCGACGAAGCCGAAGAACGCTTTCAAAACGTCCAGGAGCTTTACAATGCCGTTCTGCAATTTGAAGAAGAAAACGAAGACAACAATTCTCTGACGGCTTTTCTGCAAAACGCCGCCCTGCAATCCGATCTAGACGACAAACAAGACGAATCGACCAAAGTGTCTCTGATGACGCTGCACTCGTCTAAGGGATTAGAATTTCCCGTTGTGTTTTTGGTGGGCTTAGAGCAAGGGTTGTTTCCGAGCTTTCGATCGCTCGACGACCCTTCTGCCCTCGAAGAAGAACGTCGCCTCTGTTATGTGGGCATCACTCGCGCCCAAGAGCGCCTCTTCATCACCTACGCCCGCGAACGTCGTTTGTATGGAAATCGCGAAATTGCCAGCCCGTCTGTCTTTTTGTCAGAATTGCCCAAAGATCTGATGGAAACCAATGTCGGAGCCGGACTGCCAACTCGCTGGACAAAGCCGATCGCGCAAAAAGAGCCAGAATCTAACTTTGCGGGCACCGTTTCAACCAATTGGAAGGTAGGCGATCGACTAATCCACCGCATGTTTGGCGCAGGTGAAATCACACATGTCTTCTCCTCTGGCAAAAAAGTCACGCTGGCGATCCGCTTTCCCGACGGCGGACAAAAGATCATCGATCCCCGACTCACCCCCCTTCAGCGCGTCGAATAAGCCAGAAGCGCCTCTTGAATCCCCTTTAGACAAAGAACTTTTGATCAGAATTGTCCAAAGTCCCCCAGCATGGTAGGGTTGATTTATTCTAGCCAGAGGGAAAGCCAACC
>NZ_JBJPHS010000152.1:0-12183 GCF_052939495.1 Phormidesmis sp. 146-12
ACCGAATTCACGTTAAGAGAAGGCTTTTAGTTTAGCGTGAATTCGACAGAGATTTTTCGCTTCGTGATTCAGCACTTTCGCCCCCCAACCCCCCAATCTGGGGGACTTCCGGCCGGGATTTTTTGCTCAAAGTCCCTCACTCGTGGGGGATTTAGGGGGCTGCCCAGAGCGATCACCTGGCGAAAGATTTCACCGAATTCACGTTGAGAGAAGGCTTTTGGTTTAGATTCAGGTTGTGTTGAAAGCGATCGCTCATTAAATTTGCGATCCACCGTCTTCCAATTTTTGGCGCTGTCGGGTCAGAATGCTCATCACTTCGCCAAACGAGGGGGCAGGTAACAAAGGACTCCAATCGGTGGCATTCGCGAATCGTCGAACGTGTAGGTTTTGAATCGTCTCCGTCACACCGTCTGAGGAACCGATAATTAGCACCCGCAGGATTTCAAACTCATCAGAGTGAGGAATGGCAGTATCAGGTAAAAGATCCTGTAACGGAACAAGAGACGAAACGCGAAACGGAATGAATCGGGGAATAGAATCGGGAAGAAATCGAAGTTGAATTGCTTCTAAAAATGCGTAGGCGAAATCGCACAGCCAAAAGCCAGCGTTCAAAAGACGTGCCATCGTAATTACTCCAAATTTAGGTCTCCGAAGAAACCCAAAAAACTAGCCGCCCCGACGGTCATAACAAGTCAGAGCGGCCAAGGGAGTGATAAAATTCTCCATTAGCCCTCCGGACTGCCTGTACAGTCTCGTGGGTTAGCTGCCCTCTGTTGCTGGTAACAACGTTGGGCGGCGACAGACTAGATTTTTTGGGCGACCAGACGACTTTCCCATAACGAAAAGATGTCCTTGATTTGAGAGAATATCTGGAATTTTGATTCTCGTCAAGTAGCTGTTTCAGCAATGTTCAAAAATAGTTTTTGCTGCGTTGTTGAGATCTGCTGCCCAAAAACGAAGCAAAAAAACTTCATCGAATTCACGTTAATAAAGCAAACTTTCGATCTCTTTGGGAGTGAAGGGATTTTTGCCCTTTTTGAGTGCGGCGATCCAGCGTTTGCGTTTGGGCCGATTTGAGGGGTTATTTGTCCAGGCAATGTAAGCCTCAAAGTCTGCGATCGCTCCCGTTCGGTCGCCCATCATGGCTCTAGCAACTCCACGGCTGTCACGGTGATATCCCACTTCGGCAGGGGGTGAGAAGGCGACGGCTTTTTCGCAGGCATCCATCACTTGGGCGGCTTGTCCATGAAGACTGCCATACCAGCAGAGATCGTCCCAAGAATCAACGGAGATTTTGAGCGTGGGGGCGAGTAATTTGGCGCGGTCGAAGTGAGCGATCGCTTGTTTGACTTCTCCCTGTTGCACCAATTCTTCCGCTTTTGTAATCAAAGAAACGGCTGCAACCTGTCTAGCTCTGAGTCTCGGATCGAAGTTTAGGTCAGCACCTAGCTTTTGAGCGGTTTGGAATTTAGCGATCGCTTCTTCAACTTTGTCAGCTTTCGCCAGGTCTTCCCCTTCTGAAATCAGGCGTTCTCCTTCGCCTCGATCGGCCAATCGTTGAGCCATTGTCTCAGCATTCAAATCGAGTTGAGGATTCCATTCTTTGGCTTGTTGAAACTGAGCGATCGCTGCTTTTACGTCTCCAGTTTTTGCAGATTCTTCTCCCCGTCTCACTAATGTTGCAGAAGCTTGAGCTAGAAGTGTAGAATTTTGACACGTCGTGATGTCTTTTAGCGTTTCAGGGTGATTGATCAGGTAATCTTTGAGCCAATCACAGCTACGAGTGACCAAACGATTAAAATCTGATGTTTCAGTATTCCAAAAGCTAATTTTATTGTCATTATTCACTGAGGCGAGAAGTTGACCATCTGGACTAAATGCAATGCTGCTAATGTCAGTGGTCTCATTTGCTTCGATCGTCTTCAGCTCCTGTCCTTCCAGGTTCCAAAATTTGATCGTTTTATCTTTGCTGGCAGACACCAGTGTTTTACCATCTGGACTAAATTTTAAATCCTGAATTCTAGCCGTGTGTCCTTTCAGCGTTTTAAGTTCTTGTCCATTCAGATTCCAAAATTTGATAGTGGAATCGTTTCCACCCGACACCAACCACTGACCATCGGGGCTAAAGCGCACTGCACCAATCCAATCACTGTGCCCTTTCCAAGACTTGAGAACTTGACCCTTGAGATTCCATAGCTGAATGGTGCCCCGTTCATCCGCCGAGGCGATCGTTCTCCCATCGGGGCTAAATTGAGCACTGTTGATAGAGGTGTTGTGTGCTCTAAAGATCTGGAATTTCTGACTTTGCAGGCTCCACAGCCGCAGCCCAGATTCTACATAGTCCCCAGTCACCACGCTTTGACCATCAGGGCTGAGGCTCAGTTCAGGAATGCCTGATGGCTGTCCTCTAAACGTTTTGAGGAGGCGACCATCAGATGTCCAAAGTTTCAGTGACGAGTCGGGATAGGTTGTGTAGCCATCGCTGCTGGTGAGCAGGGTTTTCCCATCTAGGCTGAACCGAAGTTGAGTCACAATCTTTTCGTGTGCAGCGAATGTTTTAATTTCTTGCCCTGAGCGTTTCAACAATTTCACCCGTCCGTTCTCTCCAGCGATCGCAATGACCTTTCCATCTGGGCTAAATTCAATTACTTTGATTCCACCAACGCTCTTTCCTGACAGCATTTTGAGTTGCTGATCTTGCAGATTCCAAACTCTGATCGTTCCTTCCCAACTAGCAGAAGTAATCGTTTTCTCGTCTGGGCTAAACTTGACGCTCATCGCCTGACTGTTCATTTCATTGATCGTCTTGAGTTTTTGCCCATCTACTGTCCAAATCTCGATCGTGCGTCCATAAGTCGTAATCGCAATCCGTTTGCTGTCGGGGCTAAACTGGACTCTTGCAATCCAATTACTATCGGTCGCCAAACTACCATCTCGCAGCGATTGCAACAAACGACCTTCTCGGCTCCAAAGCTTGACGGTTTTATCCAGGCTGGCAGTCGCGATTAGCGCTCCGCGCAACTCCGAAGGAACCGTCTTGCCATCAGGACTAAACCCAACGCTAGTCACATCGGCTTTGTGCCCCTTCAAGGTTTTGATTAACCGCCCTTGCATGTCCCAAAGTTTCACCGTTTTGTCAACGGCTGCGGCGATCGTTTTCCCATCGGGACTGAAAGCAAGATCGTTGGGGTAAACACTCCGAAGATTGAGCAGTTCTCGACCCTCTAAACTCCACAGCTTAATTGCACCCGTTGAAGTGCTAAAGATAAAAGTCTTCCCATCGGGGCTAAACCGAAACGCTCCAGCACCTCTCATTTCAAAAGACTTCAATTCTTTGCCGTCGATGCTCCAAAGTTTGATCGTGCCATCTTTACTGGCGGTGATCAGCTTTTTTCCATCGGAGCTAAAACTCAAACCCGTGATCTGGTCGGAATGTCCTTTAAGCGTCTGAAGTTTCTGACCATCAGTACTTTGTAGCTTCACTTCTCCTTGAGCATTGCCCATTGCCACCAGTTTTCCATCGGGGCTGAAATTGGCGATCGTCACCCCCGGTTTTCCCTCAATGCGGTTTTGTTCTTGGGCACCATAGATTGCTTGTTGTAAGGTCGATCGCACTTGATTTTGAGTCTCAGAATCCGCCCAGGTTGAGGACTGCACCAAACTAACCGCCTTTAATGCCGTCACCAACGCATCCAAATCTTGATTGGAGTGAAACAACGCATTCGAGGACGTGCTGAGGGCTTTTATCTCATTCACTCTGGCAATTTTGCGACTCGTTTCTGCGGTCTGGTATTGCCGAAATGCAAAGATTCCTAATCCTGTAGCAATCACCAAACCACTCATCACAGCAATCAACGCTGCATTGGTCGCCTGACGTAATTTTTTTTGTTTAGCAACTTCAGCTTTTTGTCGATCGATTTCTGCTTCCTGTTCAGCAATTTCAGCTTTGCGGCTGGCGTTAATGTATTCGCGTTGCAAATCTGTCGATCGTGGCTCCTTTTCAGCGTTCTGCGTCAACCATTGAATCGTTTCTTCTAACTCACTACCTTGAAGTAACAAATCTGGATTTTTGTTTTTGTTTTGCCATTCGATCGCATGAGTCAAAAGTCGAGTGTGTTGCCGAACATGATCCAGATCCGTGTCGATGGCTTTTAGCAACGATCGCAGTCCCGTTTCAAAATCATCTTGCGATCGCAAGAATAGCCAATTGTGCTTTCTCAGCGTCGGATAAACCCGCTCAATGTCAAAATCATCCCGCCAAACCACAGGCACCAATCGCTTGTGATGACGAACTGCATGAGCAATCTCTTTGCAACAGATTTGAGACGCGATCGAATCAGGACTGATCACAAACACAAACGTCTCAGCGGCTTCGATTCCAGCTTCAATTGCCTGCCACCAATCAGCCGTCAGAGGAATGTCTTGCCAATCGATCCAAACCTCACGATCTTGTTTGCTCAGTGCCGTATACAACGCCTGAACGAATGGTTTATCTTTACGAGAATAGGAGATGAAAACGTCAGCCATGCGCTTTTCTCCAATAGGCCAGTAGCATTTATTTCACCGTATCAGAAACGCTCTCCGGAATGCTGACTGATCACCACTCGAATTCAAAGTCCCCTAGAATTGGCAGATTGGGAGGCAGAAGGTCTAATCAACGCAGCGAAAAAACTGGCGTTGCTGAATCAGGGGATGAATTGCCCCAAAGCGGCGGGAAACCCAAGGTTCAAAGTCCCCCAAAATTGGGGGATTTAGGGGGCGAAAAGATGAACACTTCTCACAGATTCATCCCTCCAATCAGCAACGCCCAAATTGACAGCTTTCTAACACTGAGTTTTGCCGCTTTCCTCGATCGCCCCTTGAGAAAAAACTCGAACGATCGTATCGCCGCTCACCGTCCCTAAATACTCACCATTTTGGTTAAATGCCACTAATCTCACATCTTGTTCATGCTGAAGACAGGCAATTTGCTGACCCGTTTTGCTATCCCAAACACGCGCGATCGGATCATTACTCGCGGTCACAAGCTTCCGTGCATCTGGGCTAAATGCAACAGAACTGACGGCCCTTGACTGCGACAACCTGTACATCAGTGTGCCATCCAAAGACCAAACGCTGACCGTGCGATCGCGGCTTGCCGTTGCCAAATATTCACCGTTGGAACTGAAGGCGATCGCCGTTAACGTTTGAGAATGTGCCCGAAATTCTCTAATTGACTCGAACGCTTGAGGTGCGACTTTCCAAATCTCCAAACTGCCGTCAGCCCGCGCACAGGTCAAAAGCTGAGAGTCTGGACTAAATTTAATCTTCACCGTTTGGCGTTGTTTTTGGCTAAAAATCAGGTTGCCGCTTGTCACATGCCAGACGAGTAACGTCGTATCGGCACCGATCGCCGCTATATAGTTGCCATCAGGACTCAATTCGACAATTTTGGGGTCGAGTCCACTCAAGAGCGCAAGCGCATTGGCAGGCAGGGCATCCAGTCCCAGTTTTAAGGTCAAGACTCCCTGGGCAGCCTGCAAATTTTCTTGTCGCAGCAGCGCATTTTCTTGACTGGTTTCTCGATTGGCTTGAGAGGCAAGCTGACGAGCAAAGGCAATTTTGTTTTGCTCATAAGCAACTTGCCGCTGTTGAATCGCATACCCACGCTGCTGAAACGCATAAGCAGCCAGAGACAGCGAAAAAATCGAGAAAACCGCAACCCCGATCGTTTGATTTCTCTGTCGCCGAATTTCTAGCGTTTGTCGAGCATTTTCGACCTCCAAACTGGCCATCACATAGGCCCGTTGCAGACCAGTTGGGCGCGGCTCTTTGGCTTCAATGTCTGATAAACGTTGGACGATCGCCGTCAACTCACTGCCTCGTAAAAGTAAATCAGAATTGCGATTTTGCGTCTCCCATTCGATCGCTCTGACCAACATGCGAGTGTGTTGTTTGACGTATTCTAAATCGGTGTCGATCGCCGTCACCAACGACCGAAACGCTTGCTCAAAGTTATCTTCTGCTCTAAAAAATAACCAGTTGTGTTTCGCCAAAGCCGGATGAATCTGCTGAGTGTCAAACCCCTCACGATGCACGATCGGCACCAGTCGTTTATGACATTTGACGGCGTGATCAATCTCCTCTCGACAGACTTTTGAGGCGATCGAATCGGGACTGACCACAAACACAAACGTATCAGCGGCCTCAATTCCAGATTGGATTTCTTGCCACCAGTCAGCCGTCAGTGGAATGTCTTCCCAATCGACCCAAGTTTCGCGATTTTGCTGAACCAGCGCCGCATGAAGCGCTCTCACGAAGTCCTTATCTTTGCGCGAATATGAAATGAACACGTCAGCCATGCGAGTCTCCTATCGAAGAGAGAGGCTTCTAGTTGCAGCAGTTTTTCTAAATAAACGAGACACCTCTTCAAATAGTAATGGGGACTGTTGGCTTCTTGAGAAAATTTCTAGCAGTGAGCGATCGTCCTAACTTGATTTTCTCCAATCCCCATGTGCAAAGGCGAAAGAACAGCGTATCGTGGTTCAGGGGATCTTCCATTATTTGAGCGCTTTGAGGACGAAAAAACTGTGACGGGCAACAATCCTACAGATGCGGTCGTGGCTTCAAAAGGCGGAATCGGCGGCAGTGTCAAAGAGCATTACTGGAACTGGAAAGACAAGCCGATCGTGACCACGTATGAAGTCCTGGGAGAAGGAAAGCCCATCTTATTGTTACCGTCTCTGAGCAGCGTTTCGAGTCGATCGGAAATGCGCGGACTGGCCCAACGGCTGTCTCAAAAGTATCAGGTCGTTGCGCTCGATTGGGTGGGGTTTGGCGACTCTTCGCGGCTGGCGATCGCTCACACACCTGCACTTTACGAATCTTTTTTACGCAATTTCATTCAGACCATCTTCTCTGAACCTGTCGTCGTCGTGGCTGCTGGACATTCGGCCGCCTACGTGATGGAGATCGCCGCAAAAGCCTATCGCAGTTCGGCTCCTCCCTGGCGCTGGGTGGTGTTAGTGTCTCCAACTTGGCGCGGGCCGCTACCAACTGCAATGGGAGAACACCGCCGCTTTTATCGAATTTTGCAGCTTTTGATTAATTTGCCGATCGTCGGTCAACTTCTCTACTTTTTGAATACAACCCGTGGCTTCTTAAAGTTGATGTACGGTCGGCACGTTTTTGCAGAAAAGCAGAACATTACACCAGACTTAATTCGCCAAAAGTGGCAAACCACCAAACGCCGAAACGCCCGATTTGCCTCAGCAGCCTTTGTCACAGGTGCGTTAGATGCGGTCAAAAAAAGAGAAGCGTGGTTCAATTTATTTCAGCCGCTACCGATTCCCGTTCTGATGGTGATTGGTGAAAAAATGCCTCACAAATCTCGCGCCGAAGTAGAAGTGCTGGCTCACTTTTCGGGCGTGCAAGTTCATCGGATGCCCGGTTCTCTCGGTCTCCACGAAGAATACCCCGAAGAATTAGCCCAGGGAATTCTGCCATTTTTAGACAAGTACCTCTCCTAAACCAGCAAAGGCCAGAAGTAGTACTTTAAAGGCCAGAAGTAGTACTTTTTCCGACTCCTGCCCTTTAGAAAGTTTGTATCCCCAAAACTTAAGCAACTTTAAGCCGAACTCTTATCTTAAAGTCCTCCAGAATTGGCAGTTTGGGAGACAGAAGAACTAAACACCGAAGCGAAAAACCTCCGTCCACTAAAACCACTCATCCGTCGCCTCGTCCTTTGTGTTCGTATTCCGACGTGGCGTTTCGCGGGTGAAGTTCATGTGAATCGATCGGGTCTGTTCATCATCCGCAGCGACGGCCAAAATTGGGTAGTCGAGCCTGCCATCCTGGAAGGACATCTGAAAGCGGAAAGTGCCATCGGGGTTGAGTTTCACAGGTTGTCCAGCGATCGTCACTTTGGCATCCGGTTCCGTCGCCCCATAAACAATCAGTTCAGCATCAGCCACTAACCAAAATTTGCGAGGACGAATCGGCGGCATTGATGCCCCAAATCCGGCTCCCGACATGCCAATTCCCGACATGCCAATTCCCGACATCCCCATGCCAGGCAGATTTGGCAGCCCAACACCAGGAGCGATCCCCATTCCCACACCCGACGGGAAGATAAACGAGCTGATTGCCTGTTGAGGCACCTGTTGCATCGAGCCAAACAGCGAACCTGCAATCCGTTGAGCTTCGACCCCTTGAGCCATGCCAAAGATTTTCTCGTAAATAGGATTGGTTGGCATTGCCGCAGCACGAGTCCCCGGTGGCACCAACTCCAGAAACGTCTTGCCGCGCAGATCTTCTTCCCAGGCGATCGTCGAAAACTGATCTTCAAACCAGTCAGACGGGTAGATCGGCGGAATTCGCACCGGAAGCGATCGCGCCAACATCAACCAGCGACCGTCAGCCGTCAAATAGCCAATCTCAGCCAGATACTCTCGATCGCTCACTGGAATTGCAAGATACCAGTCTCGCGCCAACTCATCACAATCAAACTGCTGCAAGCTATGTGGCTTTTGATGATCAAGGTCAACATCGGTCACGTCATAAAGCCGCAAAACGAGATTTTGACCGCCCTGCTGTCGGAGTTGCATTCGGTGTTCGATCGGCACATCCCAATAGGCGTAAGCCCACTGAGGGTCGCGAGGTAACAGGACAATTCGGCTCTCTCCATAGCCATCGGGCAAGTCAGGCAGTCCTTCATCGACGGTGGCTAACGTTTCACTGGTGAGGTCAGTTTGTCCAACATCAAATTTGGCAGCTTCGACAGTCGCTTGAGAACGATCGGTTGGCAACGACCAGGCGGCCGCTCCTGCGGTAAGGGCGGCACCTCCGACGATCGCCGCCACTCCAGGCAACCCTGGCGCAACGCCCCCAACTCCTTCGGTCACTCCCAACGTCGAAGGCTCAACAATGGCGACCTCTGCCTCCGAAAGGTCTAATACCGTTGCGTCTTCGTCCACTGTCACGGTCGTTGATTCATTTACGGTTCCTTCAGAATCCGCGTCCACGATCGCTTCTAGCTCATCCAATTCTGTAATCGTGTCCAGGGTAACAAGGGGTTCCTCATTTAAATTTGCCGTCTCCAGCGTTGACGCTTCTAAGTCTGGTGAGGCAGAAGACGGATTTTGACCAGAGCGAGTTACCCAGGCGGCTCCCGTTACCAGGGCGGCTCCTCCTGCGATCGCTCCGACATCTGTCAGAGACAGTCCGGGATTTGGAGAAGACGCAGTTGTCGCTGACGATTCACCGTCTAAAAGCTCTGGAGCAACCAACTCCCCTTCTACAGGCGTAACGTCTATCGAGCTATCAATGCTTGAATCAGCGATCGCGGCAGGTTCCCCCTCAATTTCAGAGGTTGTCAGATCAGTTGAAGCGCGATCGTCTCCCACCATCCCCAACGCACCTGCTCCCAGCGCTGCACCCCCTAAAAGTTCGGGAGAAATACTGCCAGTCGCTCCAGAAGCGGGCTGAACTTCTGCAATTGCGGCTCTATCTGAATTGATCACCGATCCCGCTCTAGAAGCAGGGTCAACCGTTTCGCTAGGGGGGCTGGATTCACTAGGCAAAATGGGCGGGGTCACCTCTGAAGTCGGGGGAGCGATCGTCTCTGATTCTGAATCTCTCTTACCAAACAGCCACCACAGCAGCAGTCCAATCAACCCTAATGGCAACAGCCACCACAGCCACGGCGGAACTCCTCCCTCGTTGGTTGGACTAAGTGCCCCTACGGTGCCTCCGGTTGAAGGAGCCTGCGCCACCTCTAGGGAAGCCGTTGGGCTAGGAGCGGCAACCGTCGGAGAAACGACCGGACTGGGAGAAGCCGTTGCGTTAGGAGACACGGCTGGGCTGGCTACTGGACTAGCAGCAGCATTGAGTGAGCTGGCAACGCCTGCTGCGCCTAGACTTCCTGCGGCGATCGCGCCTGGATCTGCTTTTGCAGACTGAATGGCTTGCTGTCCATCGGATGCGGTTGCGTAGCCCAAAAATGCGGCAACTGCTGGACTGGGCGTTCCTTTGTAAACGTAAGCCAAAGGCTGTGAGAAGGGATACCGGGGATCATCAGGCAGCGTGTTGTGCATCAAAAGCGGTCGGATTCCTGGAGTGTCAAGCGCTTGACTGGCGATCGCATACCCAATTCCATCGGTTCCCAGTTTAGGAATTACTGTTCCCGTACTGTCTTCCGCAACAGGTTGGGCCGTCGTGCCTGTTTTAAATTCAGCACTTTTGAAAACAGGATAGTTACGAAAAGCCTGCCGAGTATCGCTAACTTCGGGACGATCAATCACCCGAATCGCACCCGGAGCGCCCCCAACTTCTGACCAATCTGTAATCTCGCCGCGAAAGATTTTAGCGTACTGATGAATCGTCAAACTCTTGTTAAACGGATTCTCTGTGCTGACGACGATCGCAATTTTTTCTCGCCCCACCGGAACGGACACTAACCCCTGCGCTTTCTCTTCTGCGGTCAGAGAGCGACCGATTCCCACCAAATCTACCTTTCCATCGGTCAGGGCTTTGAGAGCAGCAGGGGTGCCTGCATATCCGACATTTACGGCTGTTCCAGAAAATTGAGTTTCAAAGCGCTGCTTGAGAGCCTGGTTGACTGCGGCCATGCTGCTTGAGCCGTCAATTCTCACAGTCGTGCCTTTGGGAACTGTGGTTGGCAGCGAAAAGGTTGGAGAAGGACTCGCTGTCTGGGCTACAACAGGTGCGATCGTCGCTGCGATCGGAGGGGCAGTCGTGACCAGGGCAGCCAGTAGCGCCCACTTGAGAATTGAGGAATCTTTTTTTTGCAGCATTGGACTTAACGCAACTCACACAGGGTCAGGTTGAAACTTATTGTCACAAAAGACGAGCTAATTATATAGTCCTCGATTTTTCTCAAGGTTTAACCAGGCATCTTCTCAGATTAAAAATTTTGTTCTAAAAAGTGCGATCAACTCTGTAAGCACCCTACAAGAAGTCACCAAAAATTGAAACCAAAATCTCCAATGCGCTGGTTTGCTAACTTGAGAACACCGATCTTCCTTTTCTCTAGCGTTGCTGAATCAGGGCTGAATTAGGGGATGAATTGCCCCAAAGCGGCGGGAAACCCAAGGTTCAAAGTCCCCCAAAATTGGAAGATTTAGGAGGCAAAAAGATTAACACTTCTCACAGATTCATCCCTCCAATCAGCAGCGCCTTTTCTCTTGCCAAAACCTTGAATGCTGACCTTTTATTACAATCCGCTGTCGCCCAATGTTCGTCGAGTCTGGCTGGCGCTACTCGAAAAAGACATTCCATTTGAGCCAGTGTCAGTGCAGCTAAACGGCGATCAATTGCAGCCAAAATTTCTTACTGTCAATCCGTTTCATCACATTCCAGCGATCGTTGACGATGGTTTCACAGTTATTGAGTCTCTAGCGATTCTCGATTACCTGGAAGCAAAGTATCCAACGCCTTCACTTTTACCCCAAGACGCACAAGAATTGGCGATCGTTCGCATGACCCAAATGGTTACTGTCAATGAGCTTTTCCCAGAAGTGATTACTTAGTGATTACTTAGTGATTACTTTGATTTGCGAAAGTGAAGCGTCTCCTCAGTTTGAGCAAGCAACTCAACAGGTTAATCAAGTGCTGAGTTTTTTGGGTATGCTGCTGAGCGATCGTCCCCACTTTGGCAGTCATCAACTCACGCTTGCAGATATTGTTGCAGGAACGATCGTTCCCTTGCTTCCTCGACTAGGGATTTCGCTGGCTGCTTGTCCTCAAATAAAGTCCTGGCACCAGCGAATCGTGAATCGAGAATCGTGGCAAAAAACTCAATTAGATGATGCACAATTCACACGGTTTAGACGGAGAGTCAACGTTCTAGTGAGACTGCGGCGGCGATCGCTACTCAGTTCTTCAAAAAGAGAACCCCTCCTCCCCATCAAATAAGGCAGCGCCTCTTCAAGAACCGTATTCCACATCAGGACTTGTTAGAACGGGTTGCGATCGCCCTTCTATGACCAGTCAAAACTAAAAATATAAGCATTACTTATCACAAACATCAGAGAAGTCATACTATACATTTCTTAACAATCCCGTTATTGTAATGGCATACATTCCGTTCCACCAGGAACATTGCCCCGTAATTATTCACCATGACGACAACACTACAGAGACGCGAAAGCGCCAACCTGTGGGAGCAGTTCTGCTCCTGGGTCA
>NZ_JBJPHS010000153.1:0-801 GCF_052939495.1 Phormidesmis sp. 146-12
ATCAAGAATTAGAAACAGCCATGCAGCGGTTATCACAACTGGCAGCGCAGGTTTATCAACAGATCACTTGAGCTTCCCAGCGACATGAAAACAGATTCCATTTTTTACCGCCTGTTTCAGACCTTTCCTAGCATCTTTTTTGAACTGATTGGTCAAGAACCGTCTGAAGCCAGCGCTTACGAGTTTTCCTCAGTTGAGTTAAAGCAAACTGCGTTTCGGATTGACGGATTGTTTTTGCCGATCATTGACTCCACCCAACCGATCTTCTTTCTAGAAGTTCAATTTCAAAAAGATCCAACGTTCTACGCTCGCTTTTTCTGCGAGATCTTTCTCTACTTGAGACTGTATGCCCCCACCAAACCGTGGAGAGCAATCGCCGTGTTCGCCAAACGCAGTCTAGAACCGACTGAAATCCTCCCTTATCAGTCTTTGCTAGAATTACCTCAAGTGACTCGCCTATATCTCAACGAGTTGGGAGACTTAGCCGATAGTTCTCTCGGTATTGGCATCATTCAGCTAGTCGTCGAAACCAAGCGTCAGACACCGAGGCGGGTACGGCAGTTGATCGAAAAAGCTCGATCGCAACTAGCCGATCAACGTCTTCAACAAGAAGTGCTAGATTTAATTGAAACGATCGTATTGTACAAACTTCCCAAAATTAGCCGTCAGGAGTTCGCAGAAATGTTTAGTCTGAGCGATCTAAAGAAAACTCGCTACTATCGAGAAGTTAAAGAGGAAGTCCGCGAAGAAGTTAAAGAGGAAGTCCGCGAAGAAGTTAAAGAGGAAGTCCGCGAAGAAGTT